>CAZSSI010000006.1:0-24396 GCA_964609345.1 uncultured Verrucomicrobiota bacterium
GCCCGCTTCCGCGATCAAGGATCGCGGCTACAAATTCGTGTTCATTCGTGTGATTGCCGTTCCCGTTGGTCACTGCCCCGCAATGGCGGGGCCTGTCTCCCTGCGGTCGGCTCGTGGGCAGTTTTTCCTGTGCGGTGAGCGTAATGCTTCGAGTCGCCCCACTGGTTGAAGCCGATGGTTTCGCCGATACCTTCAATGCGGCGGGTCAGACATCCGCGACACATGGATGAGTTTTCATCGAGGCACGGCTTGTTGTCGTAGAGCACATAGTTCGGGCGGAACTCCGTTTCGGTGACGTTCGGCATGATGACATTCGCGCCGCACAGCAATCCCATTTCGCGACCGGAATGTTCCAATGCCTGGAGCGCGGTGGCGGCGGCGATGTTGACGTCCTTCAGCACAATACGGGTGACGGCGATCATTTTAAGTCCGAGTGTCAGCGCGGCCTGTTTCTGTTCGGCGCTGTACGGCGGAATTTCTTTGCCCATCGGCGTGTCGTGATGCGGGATGTACGGCCCCATGCCGACCATATCCACGTCGAGTTTCTGCATGAACAGGATGTCATTGACCAGATCGTCCGTCGTTTGGCCGGGCAGTCCCATCATTACGCCGGTGCCGACCTGATAGCCGGTCTTTTTGAGCAGGGCGAGGCAGTTTTTGCGCGCCCCAAAATCGTGATCTGCCGGATGCAGTTTGCGGTACAGCGCCGGATTGGTGGTTTCGATGCGGAGCAGATAACGGTGCGCGCCCGCTTCGCGCCAGCGGCGGTAGGTTTCTTCGGTCTGCTCGCCGAGCGACAGCGTGACTCCAAGTTTGCCGTCCGTGGCCGCTTTAATTCGCCGGAGTACTCGCTCAATCAGTTCGATGTAGGCGGCATCCTTCCGCTCGCCGGACTGAATCACGACCGAGCCGTATTCGTTTTCAAACGCCCAGAGCGCTTCGCGCACCATTTCCTCTTCATCCATCTGAAAGCGCTTCACGTTCGTGTTGCTTTTGCGGATGCCGCAGTAATAGCAGTCCTTGATGCAAATATTGCTGCACTCGATGATGCCGCGGAAATAGGCGACCTTGCCGACATACTTGGCCTTCACCCGGTAAGCGCAGTCATACAGCGCCTGCAACTCCGTCGGGTCGGAAATTTCCAGCAGAGCCTTCATCTCCACCGGACGCAGCGTTTCATCGCGGTCAACTTTTTTGAAAATTTCATCCGTCATATCAGTCCAATCGTCGGATCAAAAATAGAGGTCACGGTCGCCGGCTTTGATCTGCTCAATTCGTTCAAGCAGTTTGGTTTTCTGGTCGCCGTCAGGCATACGTTCCAGTTCGCGTTCAATCTGTTTCATGCCGGCCTTGCGGGTTTCCGGCGACGAATAATCCTCCATGTATTCGAGGAACGTCAACACGGCGTTCGGCGTACAGAACCGCTTCACGAAACCGGGAATGGCAAATTCCATGAAATGCTCGCCGGTACGGCCGAGCCGGTAGCATCCGGTACAGAAGCTAGGAATGAAATCGGCTTCACACAGTTCGCGGATCACCTGATCGAGCGAGCGACCGTCATTCAGCACAAACTGGCTCTTTTTATAGGCTTCTTCGTCTTTCTGTGAGTAAGCTCCGACGCCGATGTCGGATCCGGCGTCAATTTGCGAAACGCCGAACTGGATGATTTCGTTGCGGATGGCGACCGATTCGCGGCAGGTGAGAATCAGTCCGGTGTACGGAACCGCGAGACGCAGAATGGCAACCAGCCGCTTGAAGTCGTAGTCACTCACGGCATGCGGCGGACGGTCGCACAACGCGGTGCCGATGGCCGGTTCAATGCGCGGGAACGAAATGGTATGCGGCCCGACGTGGAATTTTTCTTCCAGATGAATCGTGTGGTAGAGCAGGGCCATCGTTTCGAAACGCCAGTCGAAAAGTCCCATCAGCGCGCCGATGCCGACGTCGTCAATGCCGGCCTGTTGCGCGCGGTCGAGTCCGTGCAACCGCCAGAGATAATTGCTCTTCGGTCCCGATGGATGCATCTGCTTATAGGTTTCCTGATGATAGGTTTCCTGAAAAATCTGGTAGGTGCCGATGCCAGCGGACTTCACCAGCTTGAAGCCTTCGACATCCAGCGGCGCGGCGTTGATATTGACGCGGCGGATTTCGCCGTTGCCGTGTTTTTGTTTGTAAACTTCCACCACGGTGTCGTGAATGAACTGCGCGTCGTATTGCGGATGTTCGCCGTACACCAGAATCAGCCGCTTGTGGCCGCGCTTGACCAGCGCTTCGATCTCGCGATCCAATTCGGGCATGGTCAGCGTTTTACGTGAAACCGCTTTGTTGGTGCAGCGGAACCCGCAGTACTGGCAGTTGTTGATGCACTCGTTGCCGATGTAAAGCGGGGCGAACAGCACGATGCGGTTACCGTAAACGCGCTGTTTCAGCTCGCGGGCGCCTTCAAAAATTTCATTCACCAGCGCCGGGTCTTCGGCATTGATCAGAACCGCCATCTCGTCGGGGTTAAGCCGGTTTTTGTCGAGCGACTTGGCAATAATTTCCCGCACCCGTTCCGCTGACGGATTTTTCGTCTTTTCCAGCCATTGGAAAATTTCGTTTTCGGGAATGAAGGATTTGAGTCCTTCGGTATCGATTTTCATTTCAGATTCCTTTCAAAAGCATCCAGCGCGGCGGGGAAGGGCGACAGCACCCGTTTCAACACGCCTTGTGTCTGGGAAATACAAAGTCCGTAGTTGGTGATCGGTACGCTGGCGGCCTCGCACTTTTCAATGCGCGACAGAATTTCCCGCCGGTTGTGCATACAGCCGCCGCACTGTACGACGAGGCTGTACTCGCTCAGGTTGTCCGGAAAATCGCGCCCGGCGTAGACGTCGATTTGCAGATCGCATCCGCAATACTGGCGGAGCCAGCGCGGGATTTTTACGCGGCCGATGTCGTCTTCCGCCGCATGGTGCGAACACGATTCAGCGATCAACACCTTGTCGCCGTCTTTCAGCCGGTCAATCGCCGCCGCGCCTGCTGCCAGTTTCGGTAAATCACCTTTTAGCCGTGCGAAGAGAATCGAAAACGTGGTGCATGGAATTTCTTTTGGCGTGTCGCCGATCATTTTCAGCACGACTTGAGAGTCGCAGACAACGAGGTCCGGTGGCGTTTTCAGCTGACTGAGCATATGAGTGTATTCGCGCTCCTTCACCACCAGCGCAGCGGCATCGTTATCCAGCGCATCGCGGATGGTCGAAACCTGCGGCAGAATCAGGCGGCCTTTCGGTGCCTGCAAATCAATCGGTACAATCAATATGGCGATACCGCCCGGCTTTACCAGATCGCCAACCAGCGGCGGAGGCTGAATAAATTCTGCCGGACAGACGGCAACCAGCTGGGCTTTGAGTTGCGAAAGAACCTTTTCGCGGGAGGAAATGTCGATGGAGTTGCAAGGCAGAAAGGTGTGGTCAGACACGTCGGATAGGTCTGATTTATTTGCAATTTTGATGACTGGCGTTGCGCCAGCTTTTTCACAAACGACCCGCTCAAACTCGCCGAACTGTTCGCCTTCGCAGATCAGCAGAATGACATCGGCGCGGTCGAATACCTTTTCGGTTTTTTCAACCCGCTTGATACCAAGCACTGTGGCATCGTCGAGCCCGGCGGTGTCGATAAAAACCACCGGCCCGATCGGAAGCAGTTCCATCGTTTTTTCGACGACGTCAGTGGTTGTACCGGGCTGTTCCGAGACGATCGAAACGTCCTGACCGGCAATCAGGTTCAGGAAGCTCGATTTGCCGACGTTCGTGCGGCCGAACAGGGCAATATGCAGTCTCAAACTTTTCGGTGCGGTTTTCATATTTCGTAATTCGTAACGAGTAATGCGTAATTAGAGAGTCCCAAATTACGTATTACGCGTTACTCGTTCATCTTTGTATCCTAATGACATTAAGTTTTGAGGAGAAAGAGTTCTCTTCACGACTTCTTCTCCCAGCTCCTTTTCCAAAAACTCGCGGATGGTTCCGTTGCCTTGCTGTTTGAACTGTTTGAAGAGTTCTGAACAACGGTCATATCCAAGCATTGGAACAAACGCAGTGATGATTTCGGGAGAAGCATACAGGCGTTCCAGACATTTACCTTGATCCGCGTCAATTCCGGCGGCGTGTTTTGCCAGCATTTGTGCGGCGGCAATCAGCAGGTCGATCGACTCGAGAAGGGCGTCGGCCAACAGCGGCATGAATTCGCAGATCTGGAGCGAACCCCGCGCGGCGCAATCGGCGACGATGTTGTTGTTCGCTTTCACTTTGATACCGATCTGTATGACCGACTCCAGAATGACCGGATTGACTTTTCCCGGCATAATGGACGATCCAGCCTGGACGGCGGGTAGTTTGATTTCACCGAGCATGGCGAGGCGGCGCAGGTCGTCGCTGACTTTGATTAAATTGACGGCGGCGGCGTTTAGAATACCGGAAACTTCGACGAAACAGTCGGCGTTGGCGGTGGCTTCGACCATATTTTCGGCGCGGCTCAAGCCGAGACCGGTCACTCCGCGCAGTTTTTCGACGACGAGGAAGATATAGCTGCGCGGTGCGGTTAGGCCGGTGCCGATGGCCGTGCCGCCAAGGTTGACGGTGCGCAGGCGCTCTTCGCATTTAAAGGTGCGCCAGCGGTCACGGGCAAAAGCTTCGGCAAATGAAGCAAACTGCGCGCCGAGCGTCAGTGGAACGGCATCCATCAGCTCGGTTTTTCCGATAATTGGGAGGTTGGCCCACGTTTTTTCAAGAGTCTGGAAAGTACCTTGCAGCGCGGCGAATGCCTCGCTGAGTTCACGAACGGCTCCGATGGCGGCAACTTTCAGCGCCGTTGGATAGGTGTCGTTGGTGGACTGGTGCAGGTTAACCTCTTCAATCGGGTGTGCATTGGCGATGTTTCCGATCACTTCATTGACCATCATGTTGGTTGAAGTTCCCGCGCCGCCCTGAAGAGAAGAAAGATGAACGATGAACGATGAAAGATGAAATTGGTCGCAGGCGGACAAAATGGCTGATGCTTTCACATCAGAGAGAAATCCAAGTTCCTTGTTAGCGAGAGTACAGGCTTTTTTGACCTGAGCGTAGGCCTTGAGCAGACGCGGATTCACAGAATGTCCCGGAATCGGAAAATTTTCCATGGCGCGGGCCGTATGGATTCCCCACGGCTTATCGGCAGGAATTTCTTTTTTGCCGATAAAATCTGTTTCGATCCTGATTTTCATTTCGGTTTGCTCAGCATGGATTTGACGGAGACGCCGGATAATGCGCCGAGTTTTCCGGTGAGGACGCCGAGTTCATCGGTGGTGGCGTCGACGATGAGCGTAATGGCGGAACAGGAGCGTTTTTCGTAGGGAACACCCATTCGGGCGACGATCATTTCGGCGTATCGTCCAAGCAACTCATTGACTGCTGATGCATTAGCTTCGCGGTCTTCGATGATGATTCCGATGAAACCTAGTCTCTTCTGCATAGCTATTCCTCCAAAAAAAAGTGCTCCGCCGCATCTCTGCGGCGGAGCAGGAGACGGTAGGCAGCTATGCAAACCGTTTTCCTAAATTGTCCATTTGCCTTGGGTCAGGGTCGTGCCCCTTGCCGCAGAAAACCTCCAAAAAGTACACCAAGTTTTACTTTTTGTACACTTTTCGTTTTTGGTAACCGGTGTGTAAAAGTTTGTGAGCCTTGTGCCCCAACGGTTTACCTAAGAAATCTTGGTAGATTTTTGTGATCATCGGGTTGTGATGGGAGCACCGGCGGACCGATTTTTCGTCGTCTGAGTAGAGTCCGGCAGTCCGTTTGGCCCGAATTTCGTCGGTTGCGCCGTGTGGCTGTCCGCCACCGCCGATACAACCGCCGCGGCAGGCCATCACTTCGATGAAGTGGAAGGGCAGTTCTTCGCCTTTAGCTTTGGCTTCGCGCACCTGATTGAGTACCGCTTCGACGTTGCCCATTTGGTGGGCGACCGCGACGCGAATTTTGGTGCCTTTAATGTCGATCTCGGCGGCTTTAACGCCTTGCATACCACGGACATCCATAAAGTTTACGTCTTTCAGGTCTTCCTTGGTGATGAGGTAGTAAGCGGAGCGAAGCGCTGCTTCCATTACACCGCCAGTGACACCAAATATGGTTCCGGCACCGGTGTATTCGGCGAGGATGCTGTCCGGCTGTTCTTCCGGTAGATTTTTGAAGTCGATTCCGGCCTGTTTGATCATGCGTGCCAATTCGCGGGTGGTGATGGCAACATCCACATCCTGAAAACCGGATGCGCCCATGCTTTCGCAACGTCCAACCTCGAATTTCTTTGCGGTGCAAGGCATTACAGAAACAACATACATGTCTTTCGGCGCTATCCCTACTTTTTCGGCGTAATAGGTTTTGGCCATGGCTCCGAGCATCTGTTGCGGTGATTTAGCCGAGGAAAAGTTCGGGATGAAGTCAGGTGCGAATTTTTCCATGTAGTCGGTCCATGCCGGGCAGCAGGAGGTGATTTGTGGAAGAACGCCGCCTTCGGTAACCCGTTTCACAAACTCTGAACCTTCTTCAATAATGGTCAGATCGGCGGTGAAGTTGGTATCAAAAACGGCATTGAAGCCAAGGCGACGTAATGCAGCGTAAAGCTGTCCAGTGAGCAACGCACCGGGTTCGTAGCCAAAAGCTTCGCCGATGGCGACGCGTACAGCCGGAGCAATTTGGACCACGCAATGTTTTTTATCTTCCCCGATGGCGTTCCAAACTTCGCGGGTCTGGTCTTTTTCGTAGATAGCACCGACGGGGCAGTGCGCCGAGCATTGTCCGCATTTGATACAGGGACTTTCGTCGAGTGTCACGTCCGCCGCTGGAGCAATTCGTGTTTTTTCGCCGCGTCCGATGAATTCGAGCGCCCAGACTCCCTGCATATTTTGACAGACCTTAGCACAACGTCCGCAGGCGATACATTTTTCGGGGTTAAGCACGATAGAGGTGGTTGAGTTATCAACCGGCAGATCGCGCAACCGCTGTTCGTACGGTACTTCGCGGATGCCGAACTCTTCTGCCAGGGTCTGTAGTTCGCAGTTGCGGCTACGGCTACACTGGAGGCAGTCGTTGGGGTGGGTGGAGAGAATCAGTTCGAGCACTGTGCGGCGTACGCCGACAATTTCCGGGTCGTGGGTGATCACTTTCATGCCGGGGCCGGCGGCGGTGGCGCAGGCGCGCAACATTTTCGGCGAGCCTTCGACTTTGACGACGCAGATCCCGCAGGCCGCCCACGGTTCAAGATCATGGTGATAGCAGAGCGTCGGTATTTTTACACCGACTTGTTGGGCCGCGTCGATTAGTGAGGTGCCCGGCTTTACCGATACCGGGATTCCGTTGATTTCGAGTTCAATCATATTCATGGGTTTCTCCAAAATTAACCTTTTTTAACGGCATCAAATTTACAGGCGTCGTAGCACTGGCCGCACTTGATACATTTCGATTGATCAATGACATGCAGTTTTTTCACTTCGCCGCTAATGCAGGAAACGGGGCACTTGCGGGCGCAGGCGGTACAGCCGACACATTTTTCAGCATCAATGGTGTAGGTGAGCATATCTTTACATTTTCCGGCCGGGCACTTCTTGTCTTCGATGTGCGCACGGTATTCCTCTGCAAAGTACTTCATGGTGGACATGAAGGGATTCGGCGCGGTCTGTCCGAGTCCGCAGAGTGACGCTTTGCGCATGGCATGGCCGATATCTTTCAGTTTCTGAAGATCGTCCGGCTCGCCCTTGCCTTTGCTGATGCGGTCGAGGATGTTGTAGCAGGTGCGTCCGCCGACGCGGCAGGGGGCGCATTTGCCGCAGGATTCGTCAACCGTGAATTCCAGATAGAATTTGGTGACATCAATCATACAATCGTCTTCATCCATAATGATCATTCCGCCGGACCCCATCATGGAGCCGATTGCCTGAAGGCTTTCGTAGTCGATCGGAGTGTCGAGGAATTCGGCAGTGATGCATCCGCCGGACGGGCCTCCGGTCTGCGCCGCCTTGAAGGCTTTGCCGCTGTCGATTCCGCCGCAGATGTTGTAGATGATGTCGCGCAGGGTGGTACCCATCGGCACTTCGATCAGCCCGGAGTTTTTAATCTTTCCGGTTACCGCAAACACCTTGGTGCCCTTGGACGTTTCGGTGCCGATGCTGCTGAACCATTTGGCACCCTTAAGCAGGATGACCGGAATGTTGGCGCTGGTTTCGACATTATTGATGACGGTCGGCTTGCCCCACAGCCCTTTAACGGCCGGGAAGGGGGGGCGCGGAACCGGCATGCCGCGCTTGCCTTCGATCGAGGCAAGCAGGGCGGTTTCTTCGCCACAGACAAACGCGCCGGCGCCGAGACGCAGCTCGATGTTAAATGAGAAGTCTGTGCCGAGGATTTTGTCGCCGAGCAGGCCGAGTTTTTTGGCCTGCTTGATGGCCAGATTCAACCGCTCAATGGCCAACGGATATTCGGCGCGGATATAGATGAAGCCCTGATTGGCACCCACGGTGTAGCCGGCAATCGCCATGGCCTCGAGAACCGAGTGGGGGTCGCCTTCAAGCACTGAGCGGTCCATGTAGGCCCCCGGATCGCCTTCGTCGGCGTTACAGACGATGTATTTCTGGTCAGCCAACGTGTTTTTGGTAAACAGCCATTTACGTCCGGTCGGGAAGCCCGCGCCGCCGCGTCCACGCAGGCCGGAGTCGATGATTTCCTGAACCACGCTGTCGGGGGTCATGTCGAAGATCGCTTTTTCGAGCGCGGCATAGCCGTCGCGGGAGAGGTATTCATCAATCTTTTCCGGATTGATCACCGCGCAGTTGCGCAGAACGATGCGCTGCTGCTTCAGTGGTGCGGCATCGTCGTTGAAGATATCGGCGGACGGCTGCTCGAAGACATTTTCGGTGAGTGGCGTGCCGGAGGTCAGATGTTCCTTCACGATGCGTTCGGCGAATGCGGCATCCACATGACCGTAGACGGTCGAACCGCCATCGGTGTTTTTAACTTCTACCGTCGGCTCGGAAAAACAGAGGCCGAGACAGCCGGTCTGTTTAAGAGCAATGTTTTTGAGGCCGTTATCCGCAATCGCTTTTTCCAATGTCTGGAAAGCGGTTTTGGCGCCGGCGGCGATTCCGCAGGTGCCCATGCCGACCAGAACCGTCGTCTGGGCTTTGGCGGCGAGCAGGCTGTCGCGGTGTGCTTTAAGTGTGTCGCGTGTAAATTTCATATTATTTATCACCTTTAAATTTTTTCAGGATTTTTGCCAATTCGGCTTTTTTCACATTGCCGAACACTTCGCCGTTGATCGTCATCACCGGAGCCAGACCGCAGCAGCCGATACAGCGAACCGCTTCGACAGAAAATTCGCCGTCCGGGGTAACCGTATTGATGCCAACGCCGAGCTGGCGTTCGAGTTCCAGGATGAGATCCTCGCCGCCTTTAAGGTAACAGGCGGTACCCATGCAGACCGCAATCTGATTGCGACCGGGCTGGGTGAGCTTAAAGAGATGATAGAATGTAATCACTCCGTAGATTTTCGCCACGGGAACATCCAGCAGAGCGGCCACTTCGAATGCGACTTCGCGCGGGATGTAGCCGAAATGCTCCTGCACCCGATGCAACACCATGATCAGGTTACCCTGTTTATCTTTCCACTCATTAATAAAGCTGATCACCTCAGCTGGCAGTTTTTGTTCAGACATATGGTTCCTCCAAAATTGAGCGCAAAGAATACTCCCTCATAAAAACGTTTCAACTAAAATTGTGATAAAAAAGTTATTTTAAATCCAATATAGATAATAATATTGACATTAAAACACCAGATTTTATAAAAACATGTGAATTAAATAACAAAAACAACCGGAGTAGTGATGAAAACACAATCTGCTGTCATCGAGCGTTTACTCAAATATCGTGATGTAATGCAAAAAATGAAGGGCCTCGGGTTTGTCCGGGTTTTTTCCGACAATCTCGCCGATGCCGTGGGCGTTTCGCCGTCGCTCGTGCGTAAAGATTTCTCCATGTTCGGCCTTACGGGGAATAAGCGCGGAGGCTACCCCATGGAAGCGCTTATCGAAAGACTAAATGTTATTCTCGGTAAAGACCGCAAACAGAAGATCATTATCATCGGTTGCGGTAAAATGGGACGGGCACTGATGAACTACAACGGATTTCCGAGGGTTGGAATTCGCGTTGCCGCCGGATTCGATAGCGACCCGGCGGTACTGGATGAGGCCGCGCCCATTCCGATTTTGCACATCAGCAAGATGAAAGATTTCATCGCCGAAAAAAATATTCAGGTGGCGGCACTGACGGTGCCAGAGTCTTCCGCACAGTCCATTATTGATTCCCTGAAAAAAACCTGCATCAAGGGCGTTATCAATTTTGCGCCGCTCGCGCTGCGCAGTTCAGAAAATTTCATCATTCAAAACATCAACGTTGAGCAAGAGATTGAAAATATTTTCTATCAGATCAATTTTGCAGAAAGTGCGTCTCCCGTTGGAGAGGAGCTGAATGAAAAAAACTTAAACCATTAATTGAAGCGCTGTCGGCCAAAGCCGTGTGCGCGCCGGCCGGATGGGAAGAGCGCAAGGTCAGCGGGGTGTTTGCCTCTGATCTTATCAGTGATATTTTGATGACAGAGGGAGAGTCCATGCTCCTGCTCACGTCACTGCTTTCCGATCAGGTGTTGCATACTGCCGATGTAATCGGGGCTGTTGCCGTTGTGCTTGTTAGGTGGTAAAGATTTTCCAATCATTGGAAGTCATTCGCGGTTCACTTTTCAAAGCTGCGGAGCAGTTTGATTTCGTCGGCCCAGATCGCGGGGTCGGGTGTTTCAAGAATCAGCGGAATGCCGTTGAACCGTTTGTCGGCCATCAGGAATTTAAAACAGTCGATGCCGATAAATCCTTTACCGAGGCTTTCGTGGCGGTCAACCCGTGTGCCGATATCCTTTTTGGAATCGTTGATGTGCAGTCCTTTCAGGTATTGAAATCCGACAACTTTGCCGAACTCTTCAAACGTTGTGTGGAATGTTTTTTCAGTGCGCAAATCATAGCCCGCCGCAAACGTGTGGCAGGTATCAATGCAAACGCCGACGCGACTCCTGTCTTCAACCTGTGTGATGATCCCGGCGAGATGTTCAAAGCGGTATCCCATGTTCGAGCCTTGCCCCGCCGTGTTTTCAATCACCGCGATCACGCCTTTGGTTTTTGCCAGAGCAATGTTGATCGATTCGGCGATCAGCGCGATACATTCTTTTTCTGAACATTTGCTTAGATGGCTGCCGGGATGAAAATTCAGCCGGTCGAGTTCGAGCTGTTCACAGCGCTGCATTTCATCGAGAAAGGCGGCGCGCGATTTTTCCAGTCCGTCGGTTTCCGGATGGCCGAGGTTGATCAAGTAGCTGTCGTGCGGAAGAATTTGTGCCGGCGAAAAAACACCGGCGCAGTTTTTATTGAACGCCTGAATGTTTCCGTCGGAGAGCGGGGCGGCGGCCCACTGCTTTTGGTTTTTGGTGAACAGCGCAAAAGCATTTGCGCCGATCGCCTTGGCGTTTAATGGGGCATTTTCGACTCCGCCGCTGGCGCTGACATGGGCTCCGATGGTTTTCATAGGTCGGCAGTTTATATGAAAATCTGGATGCTCCAACTCTTCTGTCGAAGAAATCGCTCAGATTAAATGGAATTCCGCTTTCGCAGTACGGATTTTTCGTGTACACTGAGAAGGATTTTTAGCATCCATCATTTGCAAACACGGAGGAATTATGGCGGAAAACGCGACCTGTTGTGCATGTTCGGAGCCTCTGTCCGAGACTGAAATGGCCCTGCAACTCGAGGAGATCCTCGATGAGTACCGCGATAAGCCGGGCGGCTTAATTCCCGCCTTGCAGATTGCGCAGGGACGCTTCGGATATCTTTCCGAAGGGGTGCTGAAAAAGATCAGCTCTGCGTTTGGCAAGCCCTACAGTGAAGTGGCCGGTGTGGTCAGCTTCTATTCCTTTTTCTCCACGGTCCCGCGAGGAAAGTTTGTTGTGCGCGCCTGTCTCGGCACCGCCTGCTATGTGCGCGGCGGCAAAGAGGTGCTCTCCGCTCTCAAAAAACAACTCGGCATTGACGTCGGCGAAACGACCGAAGACCGGCTCTTTTCGCTCGATGTCGGACGCTGCTTCGGGGCCTGCGGGCTCGCCCCCGTCATTATGGTCAACGACGATGTTCATCAGCGTGTGAAGCCCTCGAAAGTCGGTGAACTGCTCAAAGCCTACGCCGCTGGTGAGAAAGGAGACGCCCAATGATCGCGCCCGCTAAAAAAACGATTTCGTCCGTCAAGGAACTGCGCAAGATTCCGCAGGAATACGTTGCACCCAAAGGTGTGAAACAGATTCTGGTTTGTGCGGGCGGCGGCTGTCTCGCCTCCGGTTCCGACAAAGTTATCACCGCACTGCGCGATGAAGTTCTAAAACAGAAACTGGCCGGAAAGGTAAGCGTGACCGCTGTCGGCTGTATGGGTCTTTGCGTCGAAGGTCCCGTCATGTTGATGGTGGACGACATGACGTTCTATCAGCGCGTGAAACCGGAAGACGCGGCAGAAATCATAAAAGGGCACGCCGTCGGCGGCAAAATTATTGACCGGCTGGTCGCCCGCAATGCCAAAAGCGATACAGCGGTCTCTTGTATCAACGACATAGACTTCTTTAAGAAGCAGACCAAAATTGTTCTGCGCAACTGTGGCAAGATTGATCCCGAAAGCATCGACGAGGCGCTTAATGTCGGCGTCTATCAGGCGCTCGGGAAAGTCCTCGACGGCATGACGCCGGACGATGTGATCAACGAAATGAAAGGCTCTGGACTGCGCGGCCGCGGCGGCGCGGGCTTCCCGACCTGGATGAAATGGAATTTCACCCGTCAAACTCCGGCGGACCAGCGCTATATGCTTTGCAACGCCGACGAAGGCGATCCCGGTGCTTACATGGATCGCAGCGTTTTGGAAGGTGACCCGCACAGTTTGATCGAAGGGATGATTATCGGCGCTTTTGCCATCGGCGCCTCGCAGGGCTACGTTTATGTGCGTGCCGAATATCCGCTGGCCGTTGCCCGGTTGCAGAAAGCAATCGACGATGCCAACGCCCACGGCTTGCTCGGGGAAAATATTCTCGGCAGCGGCTTCTCGTTCAACCTCGAAATCCGCATGGGTTCCGGCGCGTTTGTCTGCGGCGAAGAAACTGCGCTGATGGCTTCCATCGAAGGCAAACGCGGTGAGCCGCGTCCGCGTCCGCCGTTCCCGGCGCAGAAGGGGTTGTGGGGCAAGCCGACTGTTCTGAACAACGTTGAAACCTTTGCCAACGTGCCGGAGATAATCAGTAAAGGCGCAAAGTGGTACGCTTCGTTCGGTACCGAAAAGAGCAAAGGCACCAAGGTCTTCGCATTGGCTGGTGCGGTTCGTAACACCGGTCTGGTCGAAGTGCCGGTCGGCACGCCGCTCGGCGAACTGATTTACGACATCGGTGGCGGCATTGTGAACAACAAGCCGTTCAAAGCCGCGCAGCTCGGCGGCCCGTCCGGCGGATGCGTGCCGAAGCAGCATCTCAATGTTCCGCTCGACTACGAATCGCTCAGCGAACTCGGCGCCATCATGGGATCCGGCGGACTGATCGTGATGGACGACGACGCCTGTATGGTGGACGTTGCCCGCTTCTTCATCGAATTTGTGCAGGAGGAATCCTGCGGCAAATGCGTGCCGTGTCGCGTCGGCACCAAACGTATGCTCGAAATTCTCACCCGCATCTGCGACGGGCAGGGGCGTATGGAAGACATCGACCGGCTGATCGAACTCGGCGAATTCATTAAGCAGGGTTCGCTCTGCGGGCTGGGGCAGACCGCGCCGAATCCGGTACTCTCGACCATTCGCCACTTCCGCGAAGAATATGTTGAACACATTCGCGACCGGCATTGCCGCGCCGGAGTTTGTGTTTCGTTGGTGCGTGCGCCGTGCCAGAGCGCCTGTCCGGCTGGTGTGGACATTCCCGGCTTTGTATCGCTGGTCGGCGAAAAACGCTACGACGAAGCGCTCAAGCTGCACCGCAGCCGCAATCCGTTTGCCAGCGTCTGTGCGCGCGTTTGCTTCCATACCTGCGAAGACAAATGCCGCCGCGCCTCGCTCGATAACTCGGTCTCCATTCGCGGCGTCAAACGATTCATGGTTGATCAGGAAACCGAAATGCAGGTTCCGGAAGTCCGCGAAAACGCTGAGAATGCGGCAAAGAAAATCGCGATCATCGGCGGCGGACCGGCCGGACTGTCGTGCGCCTTCTTCCTTGCGCGTCTCGGCTACAAACCGGTTGTCTTTGAAAAAGAACCGCGCCCCGGCGGTATGCTGGTGCAGGCGATTCCTGCCTACCGCCTGCCGCGCGAAACGCTCGCCCGTGAAATTCGTCTGATTGAAAACATGGGCGTAAGAATCGAGGCTGGGAAAGCGCTAGGCAAAGATTTCACCATTCAGAGCCTCAAAAAAGAAGGCTATGAGGCGGTCTTTGTCGCTGTCGGCGCGCCGGAAGGGATTTTTGTTGAACTGCCCGGCAGCGAGGTGGAAGGCGTGGCGGACGCCATGGCGTTCCTGCGCGAATACAACATTCGCGGCTCGGTTCCGGTCGGCAAGAAAGTTGTCGTCATCGGCGGCGGTAACGCGGCCATTGACGCCGCGCGCACCGCGATCCGCCTCGGCGCGGAAACCGTGACGGTTCTTTACCGCCGTACCCGCGAAGAAATGCCCGCTTACGCCGAAGAGATTGAAGAAGCTCTGCAAGAAGGCGTAACGATTGAAGCGCTGATTGCGCCCGAAGAAATTGTCGTCAAAAAGGGCCGCGCCGCCGGAGTGAAATGCCGCCACATGCATTTGGGCGAGTTTGACCGTTCCGGACGTCGCCGTCCCGAGGCCGATGACGCCGACTGTTTCACTGTCGATGCCGATCAGGTCATCATAGCCGTTGGTCAAACGATCGACAGCTCCGTCTTCGCCGGTGCGCTGGAACTCGATAACCGCAACTGGATCAAAGCCGATCCGGTCACCGGAAAAACTTCGCTCGAAGGCGTCTTTGCTGGCGGTGATTCCGTCACCGGCCCGATGTCGGTCGTACACGCTATCGGTGACGGCGAACGCGCGGCGGTCGGCATTGACCAGCTTTTAAGCGGCGCAAAGCACGCCTTCTGGCGCGCGGAACAGGAAAACACTACCGACTACGATCCCGACACGGAACCAGTTCCGTATCCGCGAGAGAAGTTGCGGATGATGCCGGTCGATAAGCGGCGCAGTAACTTTGATGAGGTTGAGCAGTCGTGGAACGAGTCCGAAGCGGTCCGTCAGGCGCGCCGTTGCCTGCGCTGCGACTATGGAAAATGCACCGTTTGCGAGAAGGAGTCCGACAATGCATAAATTGATCATCAACGGAAAATCGATTGAAGCCCCCGACGGCGCAACCATTCTGGAAACCGCTAAGCGCGCAGGGATCCGCATTCCGACGCTCTGCTTTCTCGAAAAGCGCGAGCCGATCGGTGCGTGCCGTGTCTGTCTGGTCGAAATTGCCGGCGCACGCACGCTGATGGCCGCCTGCTCGACGCCGGTGGCGAATGGCATGGATATTAAAACCAACAGTCCGCGCGTTCGCGCGGCGCGGCGTCAAGTGGTTGAACTTCTTCTGTCGGAGCACGACGGAAACTGCCAGATCTGCGACCGCAATCAGGACTGCGAATTGCAGGCGCTGGCCTCGGAACTGGGCATTCGCGAAATTGCCTACGAAGGCGAAAAAGCTAAAGCCCGTATCGACGACAGTACGCCCGCGCTGGTTCGCGACAACTCCAAGTGCATTAAGTGCCGCCGTTGCGTTACCGTCTGCTCGCAAGTGCAGGGCGTCGGAGCATTGCATCCGCAAGGACGCGGTTTTGCCACCGTCATCGGTCCGGCCTTCACTCTTGATCTGGATGGTGTGGCTTGTGTGCAGTGCGGACAGTGCGCCGCTGTTTGTCCGGTCGGCGCGATCTCCGAAAAGAGTCATGTGGAGGCGGTTTGGAAAGCGCTCGAAGATCCGAAAAAGACGGTGATTGTGCAGACTGCGCCTGCCATTCGCGCCGCGCTCGGCGAATGCTTCGACTGCGAGCCTGGCACGCGTGTTACCGGTAAAATGACCGCCGCGCTTCGTCAGCTCGGTTTCGACGGCGTGTTCGACACCAACTTCACCGCCGACCTCACCATTATGGAAGAGGGCACGGAGTTGCTGACCCGCTTGAAGAAGGCGCTGGTGGACGGCGAGAAAGTTCCGTTGCCGATGTTTACCAGCTGCTCACCGGGCTGGATTAACTTCGCGGAATATTATTATCCTGAATTCCTGCCGAACCTCTCCACCTGCAAATCGCCGCAGCAGATGTTCGGCGCGGTCGCTAAAACCTATTACGCGCAGAAAATCGGCGTGAAGCCCGAAGACATGACCGTCGTTTCGATCATGCCTTGCACTGCAAAAAAGTTTGAGTGTCAGCGCGAAGAGATGGACGGCAGCGGTGTGCGCGATGTGGACTATGTTCTCACTACGCGTGAACTGGGCCGGATGATTAAAGAAGCTGGCATCGACTTCATGGCGCTCGAAGACGAAAAGATGGACGCTCCGCTCGGACTCGGTTCCGGCGCAGCCGATATTTTTGCCAACACCGGCGGCGTGATGGAAGCGGCGTTGCGCACCGCCTATGAAATCGTCACGGGCCGTCAGTTGCCGATGGAAAATCTGCACGTCAAACCGGTGTCCGGACTCGAAGGCATCAAAGAAGCCTCGGTTGTTATCACCGGCACCGTTCCGGCGTGGTCATTTCTCGAAGGCGTTGAAGTGAAGCTGGCGGTCGTTCATGGACTGGCTAACGTCCGGCGGCTACTCGAAAGCATCAAGCGCGGCGAAAAGAGCTATCACTTTGTCGAAGTCATGACCTGTCCCGGCGGTTGCATCGGCGGCGGCGGACAGCCGCGCCTGACGGACGACTCTGTGCGTCTGAAACGTATCGGCGCCATCTACTCGGAAGACGAAGGCAAAGCGTTGCGTAAGTCGCACGAAAACGAAGCCGTCCAGCAGCTCTATAAAGAATTCCTCGGCGCTCCGCTCGGCGAAAAATCGCACCACCTGCTGCACACCAAGTACAAACACAAACCGGCGCTCTAAGCCTGCAAGCCCCGCTTCGGCGGGGTTTTTTATTGGGATTTTTACCACGGATGTACACGAATTGACGCGGATGGGGATCCAAGAATTGGAAAAGTTGTAGGCTGGGTGGCCTCACCCGGCGATTCTTGAGGGGATTTTTACCACGGAGTTCTCGGAGACACAGAGAGTTTTCCAAAGTCTGGACATCTGACCGCCGATCCCTGTCTTTAACGATTCCTGCCCTGTGAACAATCCGGTAAAAGACATCCAGTTTTTGCGCCATGATTTTGGATCAAGCTGTTGAGCAGGCGCATATATAAAATTAATGACAGAAGGTTAAAAGATAGGACCGCCACGAATGGCCCTGATAAGGTATAAAAATGAGTATTGAACAAGAACGGCTCATCTCTCTTGTCGAGTTTGCTCAGCAGTCGGCGCGCTTAAAAAGCAAACCAGCATCGACAATCGCCCAACACGGCCTTTTCGCGATTTATGAGCACAATCTTCAGGGGCTACCCGGTATTCGCCTGAACGTTAACGATGCGGAAAACGCCGACGAAATTTGGTTCGTTGTTGAACGCATGCACGAACGGAAACCCCCAGAGATTACGAATGCAGTGCTTTATCCTTGGGTGCAAATGACCCAGGGTCCGATGGAAGAGCCCAAGTTGCTGGAGGTAGTTGACGGAGCAAGGTTAATTGCTGCGGGCACGCATCGTTCTGCGCGTAAGATAGACTTTAACGACAAAGATGCTTCTAAGCCCTCAATCGACCCGCAGGCAATGGTAATGCTCGCTGACTACAGCAAGGCTTCCTTGGTCAACGCCCATTTTGCTAACTATCTTGCAACGAAATGGAATCCTTGGGCTGAGGAAGAGAAACTTCGGCGAAAATCTATACGCCTTTACTCTCAGCTTTTCACGTTGAAGCAACAGTTAGAAGGCGGCATCGTTGAGGCGCAACTCGAGCTTGTGTGGGGCGTGGGTCTCGGAATCTGGAACAGTGCAGGCGTTTCCGTCAATTACCCGTTGTTAGGTCGGCTTGTTGAACTGTTTCTTAATCCTGACACATCCGAGATTGAAATTCGTCCGCGCGATGTTGATGCACGACTTGAAGTGGACTGGTATGCATCTGTTGACAACACTGGGGTGGCTAGTTTGGAGAAGGCTGCGAAAGAATTTTTTGGCAAGGCCACCACGACTTTTTCACCCTTTGACCGAGGCACCTTCGATCCCCTTTTGCGCACGGCGGCAACCAACTTAGATGCCAATGGCATCTACTGGCCAACTGAAGTTTCGCCGGAAGACCGGTCTCTGCCTAAGCCCGACGATAATCTTAAGGTCACAGACACATGGGTGCTTTTCGCTCGTCCGCGTACTAACAACCTATTTCTGCAGGATCTGGAAAAAATGAAGAAGCAGGTTGAGGAAACTAAGATTTATCCTCCTGCGATCGCCGCTATTGTCACCGATCCTACCACGGACAATCCTGTTGTCGTACTGCCGTCCTTCCGTGGCGTGTCCGCCGCTTGCCATGTAGAGAGAATAGTTGGCGGGAATAAGGTGCGTGACCTTTATTTTCCCAAGCCATTCAATGATGAACAGGTTCGCATTGTCCAGTTATTGGATGTTTCCGATGGTGTTGTCGTACAGGGGCCACCTGGTACTGGTAAAACGCATACTATCGCCAATGTTATCTGTCATTACTTGGCTGAAGGTAAACGGGTTCTAGTTACTTCGATGAAAGATCCGGCTTTGGCTGTACTGCAAGAACAGCTACCGGAAGAGATCCGTCCACTTGCCATTTCTCTGCTGACAAGCGAACAGGATGGCATGAAGCAATTTGAACACTCAATTCATAAAATTGCCTCTGAAGTGCAGTCTTTAGACCGCGCCAGTACCGCCAAAACCATCAGTCACTTGGAGGAAACCATTGATTCTCTGCACAGCAAGCTTGCTATAATTGATCGCAGGATTGGTGAGTGGGCGAAGAAAAATCTCGCCAAAATTGAACTCGAAACGGAGACAATTGAGCCTCAGGATGCCGCTCGCGACGTTGTTGATAATAGCGGACAGTACGAATGGATTCCTGATTCGCTGGGTGTGAGCCCAATGTTTGCTCCACAATTTTCGAATGAAGACGTCATTTGTTTGCGTGAAGCGCGTCGTGTGCTGGGATGCGATATCGACTACTTAAATGCTATGTTGCCGCAATTAATCGAGTTTCCTGAATCTAAGGCGCTTCTTGAAGTACATCAGGATTTATCTCAGTTTCAAACCCTTCAGCAGGGCATAGAGGATGGGGCCGTGCCCGCTCTGGCCGATTCGAGCCAAGACATACTTGCCAGTGCCCAGCAACTGCTCTCCGACGTCGCGATCTTGCAACAACTACGAGACGAGGTAATTCATGCGAATCGCCCATGGGCAGTTTCCATGCGAGAGCGGCTACACCGGGGGAGCAATGCTGATCTCTTGAAAATTCTCGAGGCATTGGGTGATGAACTTGAGCGGGCGATGGAATCGCGCAAGAATTTTATAAAACGCCCAGTTGTTACGCCCCCCGATGCCGAAATTGACGATGTGTTCATGGAGGCTGTTGGGAATCTTGCCAACGGTAAGACAGCTTTCGGCTTGAAGGGTCTTTTCGGAAAGACCGAGCAGAAGAAGTGGTTGGAATCTGCCAAGGTGTTGGGTTGTAAGCCAAACGGTGTTGAGGACTGGATACATGTGAAGGCGCACCTTGATCTGTTGCGACAACTTCGAGAATTGGCCTTGCGTTGGAATGTTCTGGCTTGCGAATTGCAGATGGAAACAGTGCCGGGGAACAAGCCTGAAGACGGCCAGATGGCGGCTAGTCATTACTCTCTTTATCTCAAGGTAAAGACCATGGTGAAGGCAGAAAGCGAAGTCGTCCGTATTGCCGCGCACGTCTTTCCTAACTGGCCGCATTCCCGACAACTATTAGATGGTCCGGAGCGTTTGATGGATTTGGAGAAAGCGTTGCGGCACCACCTCACGAAAAACCGGCTAGCCACTGTTTGGGCCATTAAAGAACGTTTTCAAAAGGTATTGGAGGGACGTCGCGGGCGGATTGTAGCGAATATTCGTCGATTCATGGCCGAGACATTGGGGAATTCAGTAATCACGGATGCCCAAATGCAAGCATCGTGGTCTGAGCTGATGGCGGAATTGGTTCGTGTGCTTGGACTTGGTTCTTACATTTCGGTAGTGCGCGAAGTCTGCGGCACGATAGCGGCTTCAGGTGCGCCAAAATATGCAGAGATGCTCAAGCAACCGCTCGTTGGCTCCGTCGATCTCCTGCTGCCCGATAACTGGCGGCAGGCATGGCGATTGAAGCGTATAGATACCTACCTTGAGTCAATTGACGCGCAGAAGGAGTTGAAGAAGCTTGCGAGGGAACGGCATGGTATTGAAAACGATCTTTCACGAACCTATCGAGATATCGTGGTTAAGCGAACGTGGTTGAAGCTTGCCGAAAATGCCTCTCACAGTATTCGGGCTGCTTTACAGGCGTATCTCAACGCAATTCAAAGGATGCCCAGAACCCCTACGGCTAAGCGTGCGGCGCGTTATCGCCATGATGCTCGCGAGGCGGCTGCACGCGCCAATCCTGCGGTGCCTTGTTGGATAATGCCCCACTACCGAGTATCCGAATCCCTGCCAGCGGAACTGGGGTGTTTTGACCTCGTTATCATAGACGAGGCCTCACAGTCGGATCTCACTGCGCTACCTTCTCTGCTAAGAGCAAAGAAGGTGCTTATCGTGGGTGACGATAAGCAGGTTTCGCCTGATGGCGTGGGGCTTGAAGAGGAAAAGATCCGCAGTCTGATGTGCCGCTTTCTTGGCACTCAGGTGGAAACCTATCGCCCACAGATGTCGCCAGAACGATCCATTTACGACCTTTTTAAGGTAGTTTTTTCGAGAAGTGCAGTGATGTTGAGGGAGCACTTCCGTTGCGTCGGCCCAATTATTGAATACTCAAAGCGTGAATTTTATAACCATGAGTTACGCCCGCTACGTCTCCCGAAGGCTTCCGAGCGGCTTGATCCACCACTTATTGATGTCGTTGTACAGGACGGCCACCGGCGAGGAGATGTCAATTTGCCCGAAGCATGTTTCATTGTTGATGAAATTAAAGCAATTGTGGCAGATCCAGCAATGGCTGATCGTACGGTGGGTGTTGTTTCTCTGCTTGCCGACAAGCAGGCGTTGATAATTTGGAATCGCTTGACTGAAGAGCTTGGCCCAGAAGTTATACAGCGCCATCGCATTGCCTGCGGAGACGCCCGCACATTTCAAGGCAAGGAGCGTGATATTATGTTCTTGTCCATGGTGTCGGCACCCAACGAAGAAAAAATTACACCGTACACTTTTGACAGTCGATTCAACGTGGCGGCTTCGCGGGCTAGGGATCGAATGTATTTAGTGCGGTCGGTGGATTTAGAACATCTTTCTGCTGCGGATCGTTTGCGGCGCGGTCTTATCGCCCATTTTGATGCGCCATTTGCACAAGATGAGATGCGTGTTGAGGATATGCGAAAACTTTGTGAATCGCCGTTTGAACGCGAGATGTACGATGAGCTTACAAAGCGTGGTTATTGGATAACGCCGCAAGTGAAAGTTGGCCAATATCGCATCGACATGGTTGTGGAAGGACACAACGATGCACGGCTTGCGATTGAGTGTGATGGTGACCAGTACCACGGCGCGGATAAGTGGGATGATGATATGCACCGGCAACGGGTGCTTGAGCGTGCAGGATGGGTTTTTTGGCGTTGTTTTGCCTCAGCATTCATTCGGCGACGCGAGGAAGTTTTAGGTGACCTTCTCAAGGTTTTGGAAGAGCGCGGCATTGAGCCTACTGGTGCTGAAGGTGCACCTAGGAGCGTGCATACGGAACGCAGAGAATATACTTCTATTGTGCCGGATGAGACTCCAGCGGAACTTGGTCAGCAGTCTTAATCTCAAATTCATCAAACCTAGATTGAGCAGGGGGCAGGAGCCGGAATCAGCCCTCGCATTTAAGCATTCAGCCCCGTAGTCTGGTAATTTTTGACGGGGCGGTTCGAAGCGACGGGGAATGAAGAGGGCATGAACAGAAGACCGATGTCAAACGTCGGAAGTCAGCGCTCTAACGTTTCCAAAATCACCTTGAGACTTGCGAACTCCGAGATCAGAGAGTACAGATACGGCCATGCAAATTGCATTTCCAGATGAACTGACTCAGGGACTTGATCTCACCCCGGAACATGCCCGGCTTGATTTGGCCATCGGTCTTTATGCGGAACGGCGGGTTACGTTGGGCCGTGCCGCGAAAATCGCGGGAATGGTGCAGGCGGTTTTTTTACGCAAGCTCGGTGAATTGCGCATCCCCATGCACTATGATCTGGCCGAACTTGAAGAAGATCTTCTTGTTGTGAGGGAAACCGAGTGATCGTCGTCAGCGACACATCCCCGATAACGGCTCTTCTCACCATTCGACAGATTGATCTGCTCGCCCGCTTGTACGGCGAAGTAAAAATTCCTCCGGCGGTAGCTGAAGAACTTCTGGCATACCACGCGGAACTCCCGGAATTTATCCAAACGACGCCTGTTGCATTTAGCCCGCTTCTCGAACAATTGAAACGGCAACTTGATCGAGGTGAAGCGGAAGCCATTGTACTGGCGAAAGAGCTGCACGCGGATTTATTGCTGATTGATGAAACCTTGGGTCGCGATGCGGCCCGGCACGAGCATTTGCCGGTCATCGGATTGATGGGCGTACTGCTTATTGCCAAAAAGAAGGGGCTGGTTGCCTCTCTGCGCGATTTGATTGAGCGTCTAGAAACCGATGCTGGTTTTTACCTGTCCCGTCCGGTCAAAGAAAAAGTGCTTTCCGCCGCTGACGAATAAAGGGCTCCATATTTGATGAGACAAGCTGAGGATATTGTATGGAGCGCCATTACGGAGAGTGCCAAGCGCCGGTTCGACTACACCGGATTTAAAAATCGTTTGAGCGCGTCGGGGGATGATCGGGTCGCTGAATACATTCTGTTCCAAATCTTCGTCGGGTATGCCGAGGAACTTTCTCGCGAGGAGTTTTTGTCCAAGATACAAGGTGATCTGCAACTGTTCGGCTACTCGTTTTCTGCGGAGCAACTGGAAGAATTTATGGCGGATAAAAAAGAGATTCTGAACGCAGAGATTCTCGCGGCGAAAGTGGCCTTGTCCTGGTTTGCTCAGGGGAAAGACGCACCGAGCCTGTTAGTTCAGATTCGCCGTCTGCTTCTGTGAAGAGGGTTGACTGAGGACAGAAGACAGAGGTCAAACGTCAGAGGTCAGCGTTTTAACATTGGAAAAAAAACAGCGCCGCGCTTCCAATGCTTGAGAAAATTCGTTAAAACTCTCCGCAACGAGGAGGTATTTATGGATAAGCATATTATTGTCGGAGTTCATATTACGGAGCGGGTGAAGCATGCGGGTGAAATTCAGAAAATATTTACTGAGTTCGGCTGCCAGATCCGTACACGGCTCGGCCTGCATGAAGCCAATAAAAGTGTCTGTTCGCCCAACGGACTAATCTTGCTCGACATGGTGGACGACGACGCCCAAGTCGTTGCGTTCAAGAAGAAGCTTCTGGCTATTGACGGCGTGGAAGTTCAGTCGATGGTGTTTGATCACGCGTAGGGACTGGATTGCTGGAATAACGGATAGGTGGCAGGTTCCGTTGCTGGTGCTGACTGAAATTGCTATTCATCCACATGCAGGACGCGGCGTTCGCCTTGAAACTCTACGACGATTTCCGTTTCATGCACTTCACGGATAATCACTTCGTTAATGGTTCGTCCGGCGGCGAGCATTTTTCCATTGATGATTGCAATGCGCTGACTGCCGCTGGAGGCAGTACCGGTTAGTTTTATTTCAGGCCAGACTTGTTTGATTTCCGGCGCAGGCTCTTCTTTCTTGACCGGTTCAACAACGGTTTCGACTTTCGCTGTTTCGATTGCTTGAACGACCGGAGCAGGCACTTCGACTATGGGTGCCGGTGCAACCGGTTTAGGAACGGCTTGCGCAGCAAGGGCAGATTTTTTAACAACCAGCGGCAGTTTCAGTGGCTTCTGTTTTATCAGATGGATGCTAATGGGTACGGCAAGCGGCGGTAGTGTCCTAAAAGTTCTGCAAAAAGAAAGGGTCATGGTATTTCCTGTTT
>CAZSSI010000007.1:0-21596 GCA_964609345.1 uncultured Verrucomicrobiota bacterium
CGCTACGTTCGGGACGTAGAAGTCGCAAGTTCGAATCTTGTCACCCCGACCATCTCTTTGATTTCAGAGATCAGTCTCCCATGCAGGTGTCGACCAGACGGGCGGTTTCAATCCAGGGATGATTTTTCGGAATGGTGCGGGTGATACCGGCAACTTTTTCCAACGGCACGGAAACGCATTCCTGTCCGCGGATTGCGACCATGACGTTGTAAACGCCTTCCGCCAGCAACTGGCCGGCCTTCGTGCCGAGTCGCGTACAAAGCAGTCGGTCGTTGGCTGTAGGCGTTCCGCCGCGCTGAATGTGGCCTAGCGACGTGACGCGGACATCGACACCGGACATCTGCTGAATTTCGCGGGCGATGCGGCTGGCCTTCGGTTCCTGAATCAGCACCATGCCGTTTTTTTCCCGATGAATGAGCGGCATTTCCGGTTTCTTTTTGCCGGACGCGCTTTCGGCCGCTTCTTCTTTTGAAACAGCGCCTTCCGCGACGACGATGATGGAAAATCGTTTGTTATGGTGGCGGCGAACCCGGATGTGCTCGACGACATTTTTCAGGTCATAGGGAATTTCCGGAATCAGGATAACGTCCGCGCCGCCCGCAATTCCTGCGCCGAGCGGAAGCCAGCCCGCCTGATGGCCCATGACTTCGCAGATGATGGCGCGGTGATGACTCGTGGCCGTGGTATGCAGCCGGTCGATGGCTTCGGTGGCGATGGACATGGCGGAATCGAAGCCGAATGTAATGTCAGTTTCGGCCACGTCGTTATCAATCGTCTTCGGCAGAGTCAGCACATTGACGCCGCCTTTTTCGTGTAGCCGTAAAGCATTTTTCTGTGTGCCGTTGCCGCCGAGACAGACGAGGCAGTCGATGTGCAGTTTATTGAGATTGGCGACGGCGACATCGGTCATGTCCATAATCTTGCCGCCCATGTCCATTTTGTGCGGCTTGTCGCGGCTCGATCCAAGAAACGTTCCGCCGTGCGTCAGAATGCCGCTGACGGTGGAATCTTCCAGCGCAACCGTGCGGTTTTCGACCAGACCGCGAAAGCCGTCCTGAATACCGATGACTTTGGTGCCGTTGTGCAGAGCGGCTTTGGCGACGCCGCGGATGGCGGCGTTCAGTCCGGGGCAGTCACCGCCGGAAGTCAGAATTCCGATGCAGCGGGTTTTATTATCGGCCATGTGTTTTGATCCTTTCGATGTGCGCAGAATAGTTGCTGTGGTAGAGGGTGACAACGCAAAAGAGGGCGGTCATTTCAACCGGGCGGGACGGTGCGGGCGCAACGTGGTGCGGGTTGACTGTGCGGCTTCGCGAACCGCTTCACACGCCTGTTCGTAGAAGAACTGCTGGCTGTTTATTTTTTTCTTTTTACCGGGAAGCGTGGCGGTGCGGACGTACGTTCCGTCGGAAAGCAACGTCCAGCTTTTAACGCCGTCGTCGCAGTGCGTTTTAATAATCTCAATCAACCGGCGACGTCCGGCTAGGTCTTCGACCGGAATCATCAGTTCGACCCGCCGGTCGAGATTGCGCGGCATCCAGTCGGCGCTGGAGATGAAAACCGTTTCTTCGCCGCCGCGGTAAAAGTAAAAGATGCGCGCATGTTCCAGGTAGCGTCCGACGATGCTGGTGACGGTGATGTTTTTACTCAGCCCCGGCACGCCGGGCCGCAGGCAACAGATGCCGCGCACATTCAGTTTGATTTTTACGCCAGCTTTGGATGCCTCGTAGAGTTTTTCAATCAGCGCTTCATCAACCAGTGAATTCATCTTCAGCAGAATCAGCGCTTTGTGGCCCTGACGGCTGCGTTCGATTTCGCCGTCGATCAGCTCGACCAGCCGGTCGCGGATTCCCAGCGGCGCCATGAAAACTTTATTCAGACCGGACGGCTGTGAATAGCCGCAGACGGCGTTGAAAAAAGCTGACGCATCGGCGCCGAGATCGTCATCGCGGGTCATGAAGCTGATGTCGCTGTACAGCTTGGCGGTGGTGTCGTTGTAATTGCCGGTTCCGAAATGGACATAGCGGACGATGCCTTGCGGTTCGCGCCGGACAATCAGGCAGACTTTGGCGTGCGTCTTCAATCCCTGCACGCCGTACACAACCTGCACGCCAGCCTGTTCCAGACTCTGCGCCCAGTTGATATTGCGTTCTTCATCGAAACGGGCTTTGAGTTCAACCAGCACGGTGACCGACTTGCCCGCCTCGGCGGCATCCGCCAGCGCCGTGATAATCGGGCTGTCGGAACTGGTGCGGTAGAGCACCTGTTTGATCGCCAGTACGGACGGATCTTCCGCCGCTTCTTTAATCAGGCGGACGACCGGATCGAAGCTTTCGTACGGATGGTAGAGCAGCAGGTTGTTCCCTGCAATCTGCTCCAACATCGGCAGATGGCGGTCAATCTGAGGCGAAAGCTGCGGATACCAGCCTTTTTCTTTCAGCGTGCTGAATCCTTCAATCCGGCTGAGCGGCAGAAAATCTTTCAGGTTCAGAGGCCCGGCGATACGGAACACATCTGCCGCATCAATATCCAGCAGACGGCAGAGGAACTGCTGTGCCGTGCGGGAAGTGGACGCTTCGATTTCAATGCGTACGCAGTTGCTCCAGCGCCGTTCTTCGAGAATGGAGGTCATGCCGGAAAGCAGATCGGAGGCTTCGTCCTCGCGCATCGCGATGTCCGCATTACGGGTGACGCGAAACACGGCGCACTCAAGCACGGTGAGGCCGGAGAACCAGCGGCCCAGATGTTTTTTGATTACGTCTTCAATCAGAATAAATGCATGTCCGTTTTCAGAAGGCAGAACGATGAAACGACCGAAGGGCTGTCCCAGCGGCAGAACGGCATAGCGTTCCTCTTGATCAGCGGCTTCTGCGGCAAGGCGAACCAGCATGTAAAGGCCTAGATTCTGAAAGGTCGGGCAGAGTGACTTGTCCTGTAAAGCGACTGGAGTAAGCACTGGATAAATTTCTTCGGCGAAGAGTCTTACCAGATATTGTTCCTGTTCGCCGTTCAGCGTCTCCGGCTTCATGCGCTGAATGCCGCCGTTCGCCAGCGCGGATTCCAGTTCGTTGTTGTAGCAGTCGTACTGCTCGCCGATCATCTGCCGGACTTTTTTCTGAATGGCATCCAGCTGCATTTTCGGTGTCATTCCGGCGGCGTCGGTTTGACGCTTGCCCGCTTTACGAACCAGCTGAAGCCCGCCAACTCGTACCATGAAGAATTCGTCCAGATTCGAAGCGGTAATCGCCAGAAACTTCAGCCGCTCTAGTAGAGGCGCACGAACATCTTTCGCTTCTTCCAGAACCCGCTGGTTAAAATTGAGCCAGCTTAGCTCGCGATTAAAAAACTTTTTCTGTCTGCCGTTCATTGAAATTATTTCCTGCCCAGTTTGCTTTTCACGAGAACGGCGCGTTTTCCGTAAACCTGTTCAAAGAGATCCGCCTTTTCCTTGAGGGCGATTTCCTCGACGGCGCAGTCTTTCAGATCGGGCACACCGATTTGCAGGCGGTCCGCAACCAGTGTGAGCTGCGGATTGCGAATGCGCTGAGAGTGGCCGCGATCCAAAGCATCGGCTACGCGCAAAATGGCGGCCAGCTTGCTGACGCGCAGACGCTGGACACGGGTCAGTGCGGTGTAGGCGGTGTGTGTCGGACGGGGCAGGGCGCTGCGATGGTAGCGGGCAGCCAGTGCGACGATCGTCAAATCCTGTTTACTCAGTCCGAAGATATCGCTGTTTTCAATCAGGTACTGACTGTGTTTGTGATGACTGCGGTTGTTGATGAACGTGCCGACGTCGTGTAGCAGTGCTGCGACGGTCAGGATGGTTTCGTAATGCGGCAGCATCCGGTGTTCAGCCTGCATCGCCCGGAAAATATCCCGTGCATGGACGGCGACATTTTCGGCGTGTTTCCGGTCAAAATGATAATGCCGCCCGATCTCCAGCGCCGAGTGAATGATTTGTTTCGTGAAACGTTCGTCCCACGTGCCGCCGCCAGCCATTTCAGCCAGCAGTCCGTCCCGCATGGATGGAGCGCCGATATAAACCGTTTTGCAATTGAGCATCTGAGGAATTGTTTGCATCACCAGCAGGGCCGGACCGAGCGATTCGGCGGCGGCGAACGGCAGGTTGTATTCCTTGACCAGCTGTTCGACCGGAAGTTCCAACACCTGATCGGTAAAGCGCGCCAGTGCCGATATCCGCAGAGAGACAGAATGTTTGGCATTCCAGCCCGGTTTGATTTCGTTGGCGGCCAGACGGGCGTCGCCGCCGAGAATTAAAACCTTAACCTCTTTTTCGTCTGCAAAATTTCCGGTGATCGGGCGAACGCTGGAACGGATTTCGCCTTCCACCAGTTCGCGAAAACGGGCGGCGGGCAGATTGACATCTTCCAGCATTTCGCGTGTCCGGAACGAACCGAAGCGGTAGGTGTGAGCGAAGAGGACGGTTCCGTCGCGCAGTCCCAGCGCCGTGGTATTTCCCCCGCCGACCTCGATGGCCAGCAAATTTCCCTGACGGAGCGCCGGTTCGGTTTGCAGCAACGGCAGAATGCTGAAATAGGTCAGGCGGCTGATTTCCGCTGTATCAAGAATTTCCACGCTGATGCCGGTGGCCATGAAAATGCGATCGATCAGCACATCGCTATTTGAGGCTTCTGCTACGGCACTGGTCGCCACGGCGCGGATGCAGGCCGGGTCGTGGATTTGATATTCGCGCAGCAGTTCGCTGAAGTCACGGCAGACCTGCACGCAGGCTTCAATGGTTTCCGGACTGATCTTTCCAGTGCTGAACGTGTCGCGGCCCAGATTAACGCTTTGTTCCAGAGACTCCATCGTCCGGACAGAAAGGTCTTTGCTGATTTCCCCAATCATCATACGCATGGCGGTGGCGCCGATATCAATGACGGCTTTCACGGAGCGTTGTTCAACGGGTGCGGTGTCGGTGGATTTTAGAGGTAATTTTTTTTTCATAACTTTGATTACTGTACAATGCAGGGGTGAATTTAGGTGAATAAGATAAAGCCAGTTATCATAGGCGGCAAGCTCAACGACCGATTTTAGGAAAATCGGCGTTGTTTTAAATGCCGGTATTAAAACAGTTTTTTAACCTGACGCTTATCAAAACGTAACGTCGCCGTTATTGAATCCGCACTGGACAAATGATTCTGGAGGCAATGATGGCGAAGACAAACATATTGGTGATTGAGGACGAAGAAGATATTCGCGAGCTGGTGAAATACAACCTTCATCGGGAAAATTTCGGCGTGCTGGAGGCGGAGTCCGGAGAAGATGGATTAAAGATGGTTGACCGTGCGTTGCCGGACCTGATTTTGCTGGATCTGATGTTGCCGGGCAAAGACGGCCTTGAAATCTGCCGGACACTGAAGCGCGACAGCCGCACACAGAACATTCCGGTCATCATGATGACCGCCCGTGGCGAAGAGAGCGACATCATCACAGGTCTCGAGCTGGGTGCGGACGATTACATTGTGAAGCCTTTCAGTCCGAAAGTTCTTGGGGCGCGTATCAAAGCGGTTCTGCGCCGCAAGTCCTCCGCTCCGGAACTTTCTCCGGAGGATGTGCTCAAGGTGTATGATCTGGTGATTCATCCCGGGCGTCATGAAGTGCTGCTCAAAGACAAGCCGGTGGAGCTTTCGGCGACCGAGTTCCGGTTGCTTCATTTTCTGGCGCGTCGTCCCGGCTGGGTGTTTACACGCTATCAGATTGTCGATGCGGTACACGGCGAAGATTATCCTGTCACCGAGCGTTCCGTCGACGTGCAGGTTGTCGGCCTGCGCCGCAAATTGAAACGTGCCGGAACCTACATCGAAACCGTGCGCGGCATCGGCTACCGCTTTAGCGACAAGTAACCGGCGAAAGTCTTAGGCAATAGGCTATAGCATTTTCAGAAGAACTATAGCCGCTCTATCGTAGACGAGGCTTCCAGCCTCGTTCGGTGAAGCAACACGCTTTGCCCATGCAAACGAGGCTGGAAGCCTCGTCTACGCCGAACACCAAAATTTTGTGCGACTACAGTTTTTCTGAATTTACTTTAGACTCCGGGGAAAAGTGGAAAACGGTTCTGGGAATCCGGGTTACGCAGATTTTTCGATTTCTCCGGCACGGCAATCCGCCGCAGCTCATAAAGAAATCATCGATTCATCACGGTTCGTCAATTCACAGCTAATCAAGATCAGTGATTCTGTGAGCTGAGGATGGTGGAACACGATGAGTATGAATTTCAAGCTGGGAAGTAAGGCCTGCCCGCATTGCGGCGGAGCGGAACGTTATGTGGCGGCTCGTTCCCGGAATTGGCGGCCGATGATTTACATGCGCAGCTATTCCTGCCGAATCTGCCACTCGCAGTACATCGTACTGTTCGGGCTTTTCTCCCGTTTGGTCGAACGGGGTTTTAAACCGTATTGAATTTTGGATGAAGCAGAAAGAATTTCTGCGAACTGTTCCTGTTCTGTAGATCCAGCACGACCTTTGTTTTCAGGGTGATCCGGCCTTTCCGAGTCCGCATTAAATTCACACGGGAAACAAAAAAACGGCTCACAAAACGCAAACACAGTTCCCGTAGCTTACTCGGCCAACTGGAGAAAGTGTGCAGGGGAAGATCCGATTTAACCGAATAAAAAAGAATAGCTCATTAAGTCCGCACACAGATTTTTTAGATTTTTCCGCGAAATTCAGAAGAGGCCGGCTTCGATTGCGCGGACAGAAAGTAAAAGCGATTCGTAAGAGTCCACATGTCAGGCGCAGAGAAAAAGGTTTTGGAAGAGAAAAAGGCGGGATCTGCCGAGAACCGGTTCAGTAAGGGATAGGGGCCGGTTCGAAAGCAGAGCCCGGAAGTTAAAAGGTAAGAACAGGAGAAATAATGAAGATGAAAGCAAGTGCGATAACAGCAGCAATGCTGTTGGCATTGGCCGCTCAGGCGGCGAATGCAGCGGAAGCGGTTGGCTACAATGTAGTCACCGTGCCCGCAAATTCGGACGCGCTGGTCTCTGTTCCGTTCAACCAGAAAGCTGAAGGTTCTTTCACGGTATCATCCGTGACGGCCGGCGGCGTGACGGTGGCGGCAACATTGACGGAGAACGCGTTCGCGAACAGCTACTATGTGCGTTTCACCAGCGGAAGCGGTGAAGGGCTTTGGAGCACCATCAGCGCAAACGGAACCGGCGGATTCGAACTCGCCAATACCGATGTGCTGAGTTATATCAGCAACGGCGACACCTTCCGGGTTTATAAGCACCATACCATTGGTTCGCTTTTTCCCGCAGGGATGTACGGGATTTCGTTTACAAACGGAACCTCGATTCTTGTGTATGAAAATGCGACAGCGTTCCAAGACAAGTCTGCATCCAGCGTGGTGTCTTATCAAGTAATTGAGCCCGGCGTACTCGAGTTTTGGGACGGCGGCAATGCTGAAAATACCGTCATGGAACCGGATACTTTGTTTGTTGTTCGTAATAGCGCTGACCATGCGCTGACTCTGGTCAACAATGGGTATGTTCCGGATTATAATGTGGCATACCTGCTTCCAGCTGGTGTGAATCAGGACATGCAGCTCGGCTCAGGATTCCCAGTGGCCATGACCTTGGGGAATATGGGTCTGGGTGGAGAGAACGGCCGTGCAGTACTGGTATATGACAACGAATTGGCTGGTCAGGATAAGTCTGCATCCAGCGTGGTGTCTTATCAAGTGATTGAGCCCGGCGTACTCGAGTTTTGGGACGGCGGCAATGCTGAAAATACCGTTATTGGCTCTTCTGCAGGTTATCGCGTTCGTTTGAGCAGTGAGACTGGCGGGAAAGTCACAGTTTCCAAGCCTTACTAAGTCAAAATTAACAACAAGTCGAAATTAACAACAAAAGGAAAAAACAAGTGAAGAAAATAGCTATTATGTTTATCGCGCTGACTGCCGCTGTGGCAGCTCAGGCGACCGTGTCGGTTGATGTTAAAGCACGGTTTCTCAAGGATGAAACCGGACTAACTAATGCGGCCAAAGGGACGCTAAGTTATCTTATCGTTGACCTCGACGGGAATGGTATTGGTGACCTGAACAATGTTGACGGTAGCAGCTATAAGTTTGATGCCAATGACACCATCATTGCTTCTGCTGGTATAAGCGCGTCTCTTGCCGGTTATGCCAGCGTATTTGCCGGAACTAAAACACACGCTGATAACGGCGGTGTTCTGAAGACTGGTGATGATGTCTGGCTGGTTTGGTTCCCTCATATCACGGGCACCACAACAGTTGGCGGGCCGGGTGAAAACCAGTACTTTGGTGCGTTGAAAGTCACGGACATTACTGCTAATGGCGGTACAGCGACATACAATGTCAGCACCCTTGCTCAAGCGGCTACCTATCAAACCATTCCTGAACCGGCGACTGCGTTGCTGGTAGCGGTCGGTGGCGGGATGGTTTGGGCTGCACGCCGTGCAAAACGTTTCCACAACTACGAATCCTAAAAACCTCAAGAACAGGAGTTATTATAATGAATAAGAAATTAGTACTCGCCCTGATGGGCTTGACTGCGGCAGGCATCGCCAGCGCAGCGGATATCTCGGTGACGAACAATATCACCGCGTCCACAACTTGGACGTCCAATAACGTATACTTCCTCGAAAACATAATTTACGTCGAACCGGGTGCCACCCTGACGATTCAGGCAGGAACCACAGTTCGCGGTGTAGATGACGCGGACACAGTCGGCACGGACAATCCCGGCACACTGGCAATCTGCCGCGGTGCAAAAATTATGGCCAACGGAACCAAAGCTAATCCGATTACCTTCACTTCCGTTGACGACGATAACGCAACAGCTGTTGCCGAAAGCGGACGCTGGGGTAACTTAACCATTCTCGGCAGCGGTCTGATTTCCGCTACGTTGGATGGTGGACCCGGCTACCCGAACGGCACGGATACCGCTCAGATGGAAGGTTTGACGGCAGTTGCAGGCGGACTGGGAAATTACGGCGGCGCTAATGATGACGATGACAGCGGTTCGCTTTCTTATGTATCGCTTCGTTACGGCGGATTCATGTTGTCAACCGCAGTTGAGTTGAACGGTCTGTCTCTCGGCGGTGTTGGTCGCGGAACCGATATGCACCACATTGAGATTTTCAACAACGCGGACGACGGGGTTGAAATCTGGGGCGGTACGGTCAACATGAAGTATGTCAGCATCTGGAACATCGGCGATGACAACTTTGACCTCGACCAGGGCTGGCGCGGCAAAGCCCAGTTCGGGCTGTTGGTTCAAGGATACTGCGGTGCCGCTGGCACACAGGGATCCGGCGTTGGCGACAACATGTTGGAGATGGATGGTGCTGAAAGCTCCACGGCTCAGCCTTACGGCGCGGCTTCCCTCTACAACTTCACCGTCATCGGACAGCCGGATAACGGCGCTGGAGACCAGGCGACGGAATGGCGCGACAATATGCGTGCTCAGATCCGCAACTCGATCTTCATGGACATCGGCGACAAGCTTGTGGTTGACGGTGTTGCTGGCGGCGGCGGCGGCGGATGGCCAGTTGGCGATGAGCTGACCAACCTGTTTAAACGTGCTTACAGCGTCATGCCAGCTTCCAACGGCACATGGATCGCTTCTCAGCAGGCGGTGTATCCTAATTTCACGGACGGCACCTGGTGCGAAATGTCCGACAGCGTGTTCTACAATATCCGCGGTTGGGGTATTGCCGCTGCCTGCGGTCTGTTTAACGCTTCCGCTAACAACGTGACCAACTCGGCTCTGCCGATCGTCGCGATTAAGCGCAGCCTTACAGAAGGTCCGCTGGGTATGAATCTGGTGACCAATCTGAATCCTTGTGCGGCCGGTGCTGCTGTTACCGCAGCTAAAGCCGTTCCGAATGACGGGTTCTTCACCCCGGTGACCTACCGCGGCGCATTCAGCCCGAACTACAACTGGCTGGAAGGCTGGACGGCGGCTGACGCCTACGGCCAGACCGATACCAGCATGAACGCCAACGATCCGTCTTCGACGATCCAGATGACCGCTTCGGCCTTCTGGCAGTCTGAGTTCGGCGTGCAGTACACCGTTGAAGAATCGAGCGACATGGTGAGCTGGAGCCCGATTGCCTCAGTGACCGGCGACGGTTCCATCATGGCCGCGACTGACCTGGCTTCCTTCAACTCCGCGAAGTTCTATCGCGTAGTTCTTCAGTAATCCAGTGACAGTCTGAATAACGATCTGATGGCAGCGGCCATAAGCCCTGCCATCAGATTTTTGATAACCAAAATTGTGAGCAACCCATGAGAACATCATTAAGACCTACGAGAGAAACATCTACGCATGGAGCATGGAGCCCGGAGCATGGAGTGATGAGCAAAGAGTATGGTGCAGGGCTCGTCAGTCGGCTGTCCTCCGTCCTCCGTCGTCCCGCCGTAGCGTTATGTGTAGGCGGCTGTCTTCTGTCCTCTGTCTTGACCGGTTGCGACCCGCAACAGCAGACGGGCGATGTCTCGCAAGACAAACAGCAACAGCAGAAAATTGCAGCACCTCAAGACAAGCCTCTGGCTTCTTTCCAGACCAATTTACTTCAAACTGCTTTTGATTTTGCAACCATGATCCCGGTTGTTCCGCACATCAAAGACCGCTCCAAGGCACAGGCCGCCGTGGCCGACATCTGCTTTAAACTCGACCAACCGAAACGAGCGCTTGGATGCATCGAAAAAAATGGCGATTGGCGCCGCGGCGCGGGTTATGCCGACTACGCTTTTTATTGTGCACAGCATGGGTTAACGAATGATGTGCAAAAGTATTTAAATCTGGCGAACGAAATTTCGATGATTACCGATCAGGATTGGCATAAGGATCGTATCCGTATAAAAATTTCAAGAACGCACGCCCTGCTTGGTCAGACCGAACTGGCGAGACAGTTTGAATCCGGAGTGGACGCCGTTGAGTCCGGCAAAGTAGCGCGGGTGGATGCAACCCTGTGCGCAGACGATGCGTTTAACACGCAGGCGCAAGTGCTGGACGGCCTAGTGGCTTCCGGGTCTTTTGATCTTTTGAAAAATGCGCTGTACGCCTATACGGCATTATTCGACCGCTTCTATGACAACGCCGACCGGCGTTCGCAGATTGAGGCGAAAATAAAAGCATCTTGGAATCCTTTGCCGGTATTTGTTCAGATTGAGCTTTTAATGGAACTGGCCGGAATTTCTTTAGATCACAAGGATCAGTCCAAAGCGCTGGAGCTGGTTGATGCCGGACAGAAAATCATGGACGGAGCAACTTGGCGGGCGGATTTCAAGGTGCCGCTGGCGGCTCGTCTGGCAGGGCTTCGGTTTCGTTCCTGCGATGAAACTGCCGCACATTCCGCAGTAGCAGCTCTACTGCCGTTCTTTAATGAGCATCAGTCTGAAATCATAAATATCGATAAGACCGAAACGCTTATTCCGGTCGCAGAAGCCCTTCAGACCATGGGGGATGTAGCCGGAGCTTTGGCGGTTTATAAGCAGGCGGTTGAAGCTGCTGTTGAAAATCCGAACTCCCGTCCGCGCGCCGAGGATCTCTCTGCCATTTGCCTTTCGATGGCCAAGCATAACGTCGAGCCGGATGAAGCGCTTTGGAGCCGCATTAAGGAAATCCAGACCAACCTTGGGGAGCCGTGGTAGCACGCGCTCTGAGCGTGCGATTCTGAAGCACGAAAATTTTGCCACGAAAGAGCACAGAGAACACAAAATTTCAGGCAGGACAACAGAATGGATAGGATAGAAGACATGCTTATTTTTTTGCGATCTATGCGCTCTTTCGCGGCGAATAAAATATCCATTTTCTGCGGGATATTTTTTGTAGTCTCGTCTGTCTATGCTCAACAAAGCGGCGGGATTCGCGGAACGGTCTATGACAAGGATTATGGTGTTTCATTGGTCGGGGCGCAGGTTCTGATTGCCGAAACCGGATTAAAAACCGCTGCGGATGATAATGGCGGTTTTGTTCTCAGCAAAGTTGTGCCGGGGAAATATACGCTGGTTTTTTCCAAAGACGGATATGCACGACAGGTTTCTTCCGATGTGGTGGTTCCAGAAGGGCAGATGACCGAGGTCTCTTCGTCATTGGCCGGTGAATACACGGAAATGGATGAGTTCGTCGTGCAGGACTTGCAGCTCGGCGGCGGTATGGAATCCGGCCTTTTGAATCTGCGTATGGAAAGTCCGGCGCTGATGGATTCCGTCAGCTCTGAAATGATGAGCCGGGCCGGAGCAGGAGATGCCGCCGGTGCATTGCGACTGGTAGCCGGGGCGACGGTACAGGACGGCAAGTATGCAGTGGTGCGCGGCCTGCCGGATCGTTATGTCAACTCACAGATGAATGGCGTGCGGCTTCCGTCGGCCGATCCCGACAAACGCGCGGTACAACTCGACCAGTTTCCCAGTGCTCTGATTGAAAGCATTCAAGTTTCAAAAACCTTTACACCCGATCAGCAGGGCGATGCCTCCGGCGGTGCGGTCAATGTCGTTCTCAAAGGGATTCCTGATAAGCCGGTTTTAGAATTTAAATCCGGGATTTCGTACAATTCTCAGACCACCGGGAATGACAGTTTTCTCTCCTACAAGGGTGGCGGAACAGGCTATTGGGGTAAAGATGACGGAGGCCGTGCACTGCCGCTGGATGTAAAGGATGCCTATAAGGATACGATGCCCGGCATTCGAACGGGGAGGCCCTTTACCGCAGTTAAGCAGGCGGAATATCATGAACGGGATCGCCAGACGCGGTTATTTTCGCCGGTTATTGGTACGAGCATAGGCGAGGCTCCTGCACCGGGTCACAGCTGGGAAGTGACTGCAGGGAATAGCCGTACGTTTGATAACGGGATTCGTGTGGGTGCGCTGGGCTCGTTTAATTACGACCACAGCTATAGTTTTTACGAGAACGGTCGTCTTGATACCTATCAGGGTAACACTGATGCCGGGGAAATGCAGGTTCAGCCGGATTCGGAGGGGCGCACACAGCTATACAAAGATTCTGAAGGGACGGAAGAGGTGTTGTGGAGCGCATTGGGTGCGCTCGGAGTGGAATACGGAGAACAGCAGATCAGCCTGATCTATATGAGCACCCATGCGGCACAGGACACGTCCCGGTTGCTGGAAGACACCGCAGGCGTGACCAATGGTTCCAGCGGTAATTATTACCGCAGTCAGGCGATCGGATATACTGAACGGGATACATCCACATTACAACTGATTGGACGGCATAAGTTACCGTTTCCTGAGCCAAAAATCGGCAATTTCATGGAATTCCTTCAACCGGAGATTGATTGGACTTTGGCAGGAAGCGAGTCCGCTCTTTGGGAGCCGGATAAGCGACTTTTTTATACAGCGTGGAACCCTGTTCAATCGAATTATATGGCGGCCGACCCTAACGGAACAGGTATTGGACGGCGGAGTTGGGTGGATATTTCTGAAGAAAGCAAACAATTCTTCGTTAATGGAAAAATTCCCTTTAAACAGTGGACCGACGATGAAGGCTATTTCAAGCTGGGCTGGTTTCAGGATGAGGTGGTGAGAAAATCGGGGCAAGACAGTTTTACATATAAAAACGGACCCGGATCTGTACCCGCTTGGATCGTGTCACCTGTGCAACCCTTTGAAAATTCATGGACCGATGCTTTTTTGAATCCGGATCGGATCGGTATCATCGGAGATTTTGATCCGGCGTTTCAGAATGATATGGCATGGCAGGTTCTGAAGAGCGGAGTGGATTCAGACTATGATGCCGCTCAAAACATTAACGCATGGTATCCGATGATGGATATGCCCCTGTTTTCCATGTTGAATATCATCGGCGGAGTCCGGTTTGAAACCACCGATCTGAAAACGGATTTTCGCTCTTCGGATGGTTCCGGGAGCGCTCGGTTTATTAAAGATGACGGAACGGGTCTTTTGGAAGTGACCAGTGCTTCAAGTGATGCCGAAATTGCCCGGGTGGCGAACACTTCTCTGATACAGGAAGATGTTCTTCCCTCTATCGGATTTTTGTTTGAACCGATCGAAAGATTGACTTTCCGAGGCACATACAGCGAAACCGTGGCCCGTCCGACCTTTAAAGAGCTGACCCCAGCGGTACAGTATGAATATCTGGGCTCAGAGCCGTTTGTCGGAAACAATGAACTGCAGATGAGTGCGTTAAAAAACTATGACCTGCGGGCTGAGTATTACCCCAATCCGCAGCTTTTTCTGAGCGCATCCTGGTTTTCAAAGAAAATACAGAATCCGATCGAGTATCAACTTGACGTAGCGGCGAACAGTTCCTTCATACGGGCGGTGAATTATCCGGAAGGCGAACTGAGCGGCTATGAACTGGAAGCGCGGCAGCGTTTGGGCATGTTCTGGTCCGGACTGGAAAACTTTTCTATTCAGGGGAGCGCCACATTTATTGATTCGCAAGTAACGCTTCCGGAGAATGAACTCCATCAGTACAGAGTTGCCGGAATTACACCTTTTACCACCCGCGATATGAGGGAGACGCCAGCATATTTATTAAACACCAGTCTGTTATATGATAACGAACATTCAGGCACACAGGTCGGAATCTTCTATACAATAAAAGGAGATACTCTGGTTGCTGGCGGTTCGAAGAAGGGTAACTATTACCCGGATTTATATGCAGAACCATACGGAGAACTTTCTGCCAGTATTTCCCAGAAAATTTGGACAAACTGGAAAGTGACGCTTCGCGCCAAAAACCTTCTCAATCCGGAAATCAAAACGGTTTACCGATCACCGTATTACGATGACGAAGCGACACACTCTTCATACACAAAAGGAATTAGCTATTCCGCGAGCTTAGGTTGCGAGTTTTAACCGTTAGCTCATACAAAGTTCATAATCACGTAATTTATCGCATATAGATTCAGGGAGACGTTTAAGCAAAATGAGGAAACTATGAAGAAAGTTCGAAGATCAGGGGGCAGGGGGCAGGGGTCAGGAGTCAGAAGGCAGGTTTCAGGCTTCTGTCTTCTGTCTTCTGTCTTCCGTCGTCCCGCCGTAGCGTTATGCGTAGGCGGATGTCTTCTATCCGCCGTCGGTGCGCCGGATGAGAATGCCGCAACGGCGATCAACCGTATGCCGCCGCAGTCCTCGCTGGAGGAGGTTCGGTTGCGGATGGATAAGTGGATTGAAACTCAGCAGATCATTTCCAAAGAAAGCAAAGACTGGCAGCAGAGCAAAGGGATGCTCTCCGGGCGTCTGGAACTGGTCAATAAAGAGATCGCGCAGCTTGACGAAAAGAGCAAACAGGCGGAATCCGCTGTGGCCGAGGCCAACAGAAAGCGCGAAGAGATGATTTCTGAAAACGAAAAGCTGAAAGGTACCGCCGCGCAGTTAGCGGAAGCGGTTACTGTTCTCGAAGCGGATGTTCGCCGGATCTATCCGGAACTTCCGGAGCCGGTTCAAACCAAGCTCCAGCCGCTGTACCAGCGTATTCCTGCCGACCCTTCCAAGACCGGCGTTTCGATGGCGGAGCGGTTCCAAAGTGTGCTGGGTATCCTTAATGAGCTTAATAAGGCAAACAATGAGATCTCCATTAATTATGAGGTTCATAATCTTGCTGACGGCAAGCCTTCCGAAGTGAAGGTGCTGTATGTGGGTCTGGCGCAGGCTTATTACGTCAGTGCCCGCGGTGAGGCCGGCATCGGTCGTCCTTCTGCCGACGGGTGGAAGTGGGAGCCGCTGAAAAAAGGGTCCCGCGAGGTTCTGGCTGCTCAGGAAATTCTTCAAGGTAAACAAACTCCGGCCTTTGTGCCGCTTCCGGTGAAAATCCAATGAAAAAACATATAATCCATATCGTATCAGGCGCTGTTCTGCTGGCTTCCGGCGTGGCTTCCGGCGTGGCTTTCGGTCAGGGAACTGCAGGCGAAACCTTGGGGCAGCTGTTCGGCTCGTCGGAACAGCAATTGTCAAAAAGCATACAGGAACTCAACCGGTTGCGGGATCAGGTCGCCACGGAAAAAGTTCCTCTGACTCAGGAACTCACCGCTTCGGAAGAGAAGCTGGCTCAGTCCCGGAAGGACTACGAGCAGGTCCGGCGGGTTGTTGACATGGGCGGCCTCGAGCTGGCCACCATGAAAAACGAAATCAAATCACGTCAGGATGAGCAGGTGTATATTGGAAATCTGCTCGATGAATATGCCCGTTCGTTTGAATCGAAAATCAGTGTGTGCGAACTGCAATACTGCGGCAAAGTCCTTGATGAAGCCAAAACGGCCGCTGAAAACAAAACGCTGTCGGCGGCTGAAAAATCGACCCGGCAGACGGCTTTTGTCAAAGCGTCTGTAGAGCGGTTGCTGAATGCCGTCGGCGGAATGCGTTTTCCCGGCTCGGCAGTCGACATGCAGGGCAAGGTTGAAAACGGACAATTCGCCGTGATCGGCCCGGTAGCGCTGTTCTGTTCCGATGATGGACGTAGCTCCGGCTTGGTAATTCTACAGAGCGGGTCTTTCCGCCCGCTTATCCGCCCGCTGGGGTCTTCGGTGCAACCCGGTATAGCGGGACTGGTAAAAACCGGCGAGGGGCTGATGCCGTTGGATCCGTCCCGCGGCGGTGCGCTCAAAGCGCTGGTGCAGCAGAAAGTCAGTATCGTCAGCATTTTCAAAAAAGGCGGACCGATTATGTGGCCGTTGCTGTGTGCCGCGCTGATAGCCTTTATTACGGTGATCGAACGCGTTTTGTTCCTGCTGGATCAGAAGGCCAAGCGCGACCCGAAAGCCATGGACCGGTTCTTCGACGCTGTCGAACAGGGGGATATCGAAGAGGCGACCCGCATCTGTCAGGACTCGAAATTTTTTGTTGTGCGCACGTTGGGGTATGCATTGAAGCACAAGGAAAAATCTCTCGCCAATGCGCTGGTGTACGCTCAGGAGCAGGAGCTTAAGCGGTTCCGGCGCGGCATCCCGGTTCTCGACACCATCATTACGCTCGCCCCGTTGCTCGGGTTGCTTGGAACCGTTACCGGTATGATGGGGTCTTTCTCGATTATCGGCGGCGAACTTAGCTCGCCGGGTGCCATCACCGGCGGTATCGCCGAGGCGCTTATTGCCACCGCATTCGGTCTTGGAATCGCCATCACATCGCTGATTCCGTTTAACTTCCTTAATTCCAGAATGGAAGAGGCGCGAATCGAAATCGAAACCGCCGCCAAGCAGCTGGAAATGCTGGTGCATCCGACCGCCATGGCGGCAGCCGCGCACGGCACAGCTACGGAGAAATAATCATGCACGGCTCATCTGGCGGCGGTACAAAAAAAGCGCGAATCGAAATCATTCCGCTCATCGACATCATTTTCTTCCTGCTGGCGACTTTCATTATGGTGTCGCTCTCCATGACGAAGAACGAGGGGGTTCAGGTTGCTTTGCCGACCGCCTCCAGCGCTTCGGCTCTGTCAGACCCGCAGGAGCAGGATAAGCCGGTTACACTCAGCGTTACTGCGAAGGGCGATGTCTTCTACAACAAAGAGAAAATCAGCATGGCTCAGTTGCCGCTGAAGCTTCAGACGCTGAAGTCCACGTCGAAAGATCCGAAAGTGATCATCAATGGTGATGCGGGCGCTGATTTCAAATACGTAGTCGCCGTGCTGGATGAGGCCCGGAGAATTGGTATTGCGAAAGTCGGTATTAACACGGACAAAAAATGACGATTCGTGCCGGCAGAAAAATCAAAAACGGGCTGTACCTCGGTATAGCTTGCGCCCTCGCATGTCACTTTGTTGTGTTCCTGTTCGGCGGGATGCTGCTTCCGAAAAGCGATAAAGGTGGCGGCAAAATACAGCAGGTGGATCTGCTTGAGACGTCGGTTGAGGAAGAGATTGAAAAGCCGCAGGAGGCGGCACCGGAAGTTGCAGAAGCGACTCCGGAAAAAGAGCCCGAACTGGTGGAGGCCAGTCTCGGTCAAATTGAGGCGGCGTTGAGCGGGTTGACCGGCTCGGGGGATTTTGCGGAAGCTCTTAATTTTTCGCCCACCGGACAAAATGGTGCGGCGGGGGGACAGAATCTGGATCAGGCGTTCAGTCTGTCTGAAATTGACCAGAAACCTCGCGTTATTTCGCAGTCAGCGCCGGTGTATCCGACGGTGATGCGCAAAACGGAGGGAAGTGTTTCTGTGATGTTTGTTGTGGATCAGTCGGGCCGCGTTTCCAATCCGCGGGTTGAAAAGTCATCGCATCCGGAATTCGAAAAGCCCGCGCTGGAGGCGGTCAAGCAATGGAAGTTCGAGCCGGCGATCAAAGCGGGGCAGCGGGTGGCGTGCAAAATGCGGATACCAATTCGGTTTCAACCAAGGTAACGGACATGAATGGGACAAGGCAGAGCAAAATCTTTTCGATGAAATCAACGCCGGTTTCCCGCTGGGTCATGGTGTGTGTGATTGGTGTCGTTACGGCTGGCATCTGTTTTGCCGCCGATCCGGATGCAAAGATCGTGGCAGCGCCTTCGGAAATCGAGAAACAATTTATGTCCAAAGCAGGCGCCAACCCGACGAAGACGCCGTTTACGGCCGTCAAAACGTTTTTTGGTAAGGCCAGTTTGGTTCCCGTTTTCAAAAAAGGCGGGCCGATTATGTGGCCGTTACTGCTGGCCTCCATTATAGCGCTGGGCACCGTGATCGAACGCGTCGCCTTTCTGACGCTCGAAAGGTCGAGATGTCAGCGGGGAGCGTTGCAGGAATTTTTTGAAGCCGTCCGGCAGTCTGATATCGAACGGGCGATACAGATCAGCCAAGAGTCGGAGTTTTTTGTTCTGCGGTCGCTGAGCTATGCGCTGATTCATAAAGAACAATCGCTGACCAACGCGTTGCTGTACGCTCAGGAAAAAGAGATGAAGCGCTTCCGGCGCGGCATACCGACGCTGGATACCGTCATTACGCTCGCCCCGCTGCTTGGCTTGCTCGGAACCGTTACCGGTATGATGGGGTCTTTCTCGATTATCGGCGGCGAGCTGAGCTCGCCGGGGGCCATTACCGGCGGTATCGCCGAAGCGCTGATCGCCACCGCGTTTGGTCTGGGAATCGCGATCACCTCGCTGATTCCGTTTAATCTTCTTAATACCAAAGTGCAGGCGGCCGGTCTTGAAATGGAGTCCGCAGCCACACAGCTGGAACTGCTGTTGCATTCGCAGACAGAAGCAGGGGATGAATATGCCGAAGTTTAAAAACAAATTACCGCCGGATAACAACGGCACCGGTTTTCTGAAAGGAAGAGAGATATGAAAAAAGTGAAATTTTGCGACCTGACTATTTTAACACTGCCCGTTCTGCTGTTTGTGCTGGCCGGTTGCGCTTCGCCGCGAACCGCCGCCGATGCGGCGAAGGTGCAGTCTCAGGAACCTGGCGGCGATATTTGGAATGACCCGGTTTTTAAGAAACAGTTTATTGCCAGTTACGGCATTAACTCCGAAGTAGAGCCCCGCGTAACGGCGGAAGAAATCGCTGTTCTCGAAAAAATCCGTCCGCTGATGGCGGAAGACCTGCCCAAGGCGGAGTCTTCTTTGCGCCGACAGGTTAAGCCGGAAAGTTCCGCCACGATGGATTTCACGCTCGGCAGTATTTATTTCCAGCAGAACAATATGATTGATGCGATGGAGAATTATAAAAAAGCCGTAACCAAGTTCCCGAACTTCCGCCGCGCATGGCGGAACATCGGATTGATCCATGTCCGCAGCGGGAAATATGACGAAGCCATCAACGCCTTTACCCGGATGATCGAACTGGGCGGCGGCGATGCGTATTCGTACGGCTTGCTCGGGTTTGCCTATGCCTCCAAGCAGGATTATCAAGCGGCTGAAGCCGCCTACCGGAATGCATTGCTCCTTCAGCCCGACAACGCGGAATGGCGGCTTGGAGTGACCCGCTGTGCGTTCAAACAGCAGAAATTTAATGATGCGGCCACATTGCTGGAAGTGCTCCTGTCGCGTTATCCTGAAAAGGCCGACTTCTGGCTGCTGCAAGCGCAGACTTATCTAGGCATGAAACAGCCGCTGAAAGCGGCGAGTGATCTTGAAGTCGTGGCTCAGATGGGGAAGGCGACCGCAGACAGCCAGTACACGCTCGGCGATATTTACCTTAGCGAAAACCTGATGGACCTTTCCGCTGGCGCTTATATGAAAGCCATTGATCTGGACGCCACGCAATCTCTCCGGGCTCTCCGTTCTGCGGAAATGCTGGCCAGCCGCGGAGCTCCGTCGCAGGCGCGGCAGGTCGCCGGGCATATTCGTGATGCTTTAGGCAAACAGATGAATGAAGCCGAGCAGCGCAAACTGCTGAAGCTTGAAGCGCGTCTTAGCATGGCGGAGGGCGGCAACAGCGCGGAAACCGCCGCTGTGCTGGAGGAAATCGTCCGGCTTGATCCTCTTGACGGCGAAGCGTTGATGCTTTTGGGACAGCACTACGCAAAACAAAATCAGCCTGACAGGGCTATTCTCTATTACGAACGGGCGGAAGGTATCGATGCGTTTGAATCGAATGCCAAAATTCGACACGCGCAGATTCTGGTTGGCATGAAACGGTATGCCGAGGCCATCCCGTTGCTTCGCCGTGTGCTGGATATTAAACCGAACGACGACATTGCCACCTATCTCAAGCAGGTTGAGCGGATGGCGAAAAACAACTAATTCACGAGAGCGTCTGGGCGACAGAATATGAAAACCGGCAATGGAAAAATGATGAAACGGACACTGACGGCACTTTTGCTGTCGGGCGCATCCGCCTTTGCCAACTATGACTGGAGCCGCTACGAAGGGATCGCCGAGCGCGCGCCGTTCGGCAAAGAAGCTCCGCTGCCTGAAACGGCGGAACCCGCGCGTCCCACCGGAGAGTTTGCCAAACAGTATCGGCTTTGCACGCTTTACAAAGGGACAACGGGGCAGCTCAAAGCCGGTATCGTCAGCAAAGTGAACAACAAAGGCATTTTCCTGGAGGTCGGCGAAAGCGAGAAGGGTTTGAGCCTCGTCGAGGTGCGTCTCGAAGAGGGTGTTGCGATTATTCGGCAAGGCGATGAAACCGCGCAGATGCTGCTGGAAGGCGTTGGCGGTGATCCTGCGGCGGCTCTGGCGCAACGAGGAATTACTGCTGCTGTGGCGGCGCTGACGCCGGAAACGGCATCCATACAGCAAATACATCGGTCTGGAACAGAAGCGGTGCCGGGGCATGTTTTGGCTAAACTTTCGACCTCCGCACCAAAACGGCCGCAAATCACGGTTAGTGAAACAAAGCTGGCATTGCCTGCAAGCATCATAAATTCTGGAAGCAAGCCGACTGGCGGCACAAAGCCGACTCCGTTTTCAAAGGCCGCCAAGTTCAATAAAAACAAACCGGTCACTCCGCCTGCGGCTCCGGCACCTGTTGTGGCGAAAGCTCCTGTGGCGGCGAACTATGTCGTGCAGACTGTGCCCAAACGGTACAGCCCGTTTTAAAGCTGAACGTTGCGAGATCATGCAATAAGGGCGTCAGAAACGCGACGATTGAGAATCTGGAACTGCCTCCTATGGCTACAGTTCGTCTAAAAACGCCCTAGCTGCCATCAGATAAAGGTAGGGTTATACCCCACTGCAAACCACCATATCGGCGCGTATGATCCTGT
>CAZSSI010000008.1:0-4915 GCA_964609345.1 uncultured Verrucomicrobiota bacterium
TCGACGGCGACTTTGTCTTTCTGGGCGGCGGCGATGATTTTCTGGGCGATGTTGGAGGCGACCTGTTCGTAGCGGGCGAAGGTCAGTTCGAACGAGCCGCGTCCGCCGGTGATGGAGCGCAGTTCGGAACAGAATTTGAAGGTTTCGACCTGCGGCACTTCGGCGGTGATGACCTGCATTCCTTCGTCCACGCCCATGCCGAGGATGCGTCCGCGCTTGGTGTTGAGGATGCCGGTGATGTCGCCCATGTATTCGTCGGGCACGGTGATGGCGATGGTCATGATCGGTTCGAGCAGAACCGGCCGCGCCTTTTCAATCGCTTCGTGCAGAGCGCGCGATCCGGCGATTTTGAAGGCGACTTCGGACGAGTCTACGTCGTGGTAGGAGCCGTCATAGAGTTCCACTTTGAGGTTGCTGACTTCGGAGCCGGTCAGCGGCCCTTTGGCCATTCCTTCCACAAACCCTTTCTGGCAGGCCGGAACAAAGTTGCTGGGGATCGAGCCGCCGACGAGTTTGTTGGCAAACCATTCGTCGTCCCCCGCGACACGCGGATGAACCCGCACGTAGCATTCGCCGTACTGGCCGCGTCCGCCGGACTGCTTTTTGTGTTTATAGTGGCCTTCGCCGGTTCCGGTGATGGTTTCGCGGTAAGCGACTTTCGGCGTGTGGTGGGTAATGTCCACTTTGCTGCGGTTCCGGATGTGCTCGAGCGTGACGTCGAGGTGCATATCGCCCATGCCCCACAGCAGCGTTTCGCGGGTTTCGGTGTTGCGCTCGACGCGGATGGACGGATCTTCTTCCGCCGCGCGGTGCAGCGCCGTACCGATTTTGTCTTCGTCGCCTTTGGTCTTCGGTTCGACGGCGTAGGCCATGACCGGATGCGGAAATTCAATCGCCTTGAAGGTGATTTTTTCCGTCGGCGCGCAAAGCGTGTCGTTGAGGTAGGTGTTTTTCAGCTTCGGCAGCGCGATGATGTCGCCCGCCTTGGCTTCGGTGCAGTCGGTCGATTTTTTTCCGTTGATGTAGAAAATACTGCCGATGCGTTCCTTTTCGCCTTTGGTGGCGTTGAGCACTTCGGAGTTCGGTTTGAGCGATCCGCGATAGACGCGCACAAAGCTGATCTGACCGGTGAAGGCGTCGTTGACCGAGCGCCAGACCAGTCCGGCGAACGGCTGGTCTTCGCCGGTGGCGACTTCGTGGCCGTCGGCGCATTTGACCGGATAGTCTTCCGGCGACGGGAAAAGACGGCTGATGGAGTCCATCGTTTCCTTCACGCCGATCTTCGTTTTGGCGGAACAGGCGAAAACCGGAATCAGGTGCGCGTCATGCACCGCCTTGCGAATGCCGTTGGAAAATTCGTCGGCGGTGAGTTCCTCGCCGTTAAAATATTTCTCCATCAGCTTGTCGTCGGTTTCGGCGGCCAGTTCGATCAGGTGGTCGCGGATGGCTTTCACCGTGGCCGCCATATCCTCCGGAACTTCGCCGGTCGGGGTGTTCAGAATATCCACTTCTGCCCGGCGATCGTTGGTTGGCAGAACAACCGGTACGCAGCGGGCGTCGCCCCACATCGCTTTGACGGCGGCCAGCGCTTTTTCAAAACTGGCGTCCGGCTTGTCGAGACCGGTGATGACAACGCCGCGCGGCAGATTACGCTTCTCACATATTTTCCAGGCGCGGTTGGTGCCGACCTGAATACCGGAAACGGCATCGACCACGATCAGCGCGGCATCCGTGATTTCGGCGGCGGCCATTTGCTGGCCGACAAAGTCGGCGTAGCCGGGGGTATCGATGACGACGAAGCGGCGCTGCTTGCCGCTGGAGGCGGTATAAACGCCGTCAAACGGTTTCGCCCAGATGGAAATTTCGTGTTCCTGCTCTTCCGGCGTCCAGTCGGCCATACTGCTCTTGTCGTCCACGGAGCCGACGCGCTCATTCGTTCCAAGGATATTCAGCATCACATCCAGCAGAGACGTCTTCCCGCAGCCTGTGTGACCCATTAATGCAAAATTGCGGACACCTGAGATCGGAATACCCTTCATCGCAACTCTCCTTGGATTTAATTTTTAGTCAAAACCGGCTCCGCACACAAAGCGCGGCGCATGAGGATGCCAAGGTACACGGCTTTGCAAATGGCCGCAATTAATTTTCCGGAACTTGGAAATAAAAACTATTGGCGGCGCCAGAGCCATTTCTCCACGGTAATGGCGGGCAGGATGGTCGCAGCGACCAGCGTGGCGCGCAACAATGCGCCGCCGTCCAGCGGCATCGTCCCGAACAGCCGGTTCATGAACGGCAGATAGGTGAAGACGGCCTGCAGTAGCAACAGCACGCCGATGCCGAGCCAGATAATCGGATTGCTAAACCAGCCGGTGGCGGAGAGCCCGTCTTTCAGCGAGCGGCAGTGCAGCAGATAGAATACCTGAAACAGGGTTACGGTGGTCACAGCGATGGTCTGGGCGTCGGCCAGCGCGTGCAAATGCATATCGTGGGGAATGATCCCGCCAGCGGCGGCACTGATTCCGCGATGGTATTCCCACAAGAACAGCAGGCAGGCCCCGGTAGCCATGAACAGCCCAGTCAGCAACGTACGCGTCAGGATGAAGGCGGAAAAGACCGGCTCCCCTTTACGGCGCGGCGGACAGCGCATGGCGTTGAGCCCCAGCTTTTCAAAGGCGAGAGGAATGGTCAGCGTAACGCTGGCGACCAGATTGATCCACAGGATCTGCGTGGGCGACATCGGCAGCAGCAACTCATGCCCCAGCACCTCGACTTCGACGGTCGGGAAAAAGAACATGCCGGCGGCCAGAATCATCCCTAGACCAAGGTTGGTCGGCAAGACGAACGCCAACGACTTGATCAGATTATCGTACACCCGGCGGCCTTCCTCCACCGCCGAGGCGATGGTGGCAAAATTGTCGTCGGTCAGCACGATCTTGGCGGCGGCCCGGGATACAGCGGTGCCGGTGATACCCATCGCCACGCCGATATCGGCACGCTTGAGCGCGGGGGCGTCATTGACGCCGTCGCCGGTCATCGCCACCACATGCCCCTGAGCCTGTAGCGCTTCGACCAGCCGGATCTTGTGCTCGGGAGAAACCCGGGCAAAAACATTGCAGCGCTGGGCGGCCGCGCGCAGACCGGCCTCATCCAGCTTGTCCAGATCTGCGCCCGACAGAGCTTCGCCGCGCTCCGTGATAATTCCCAGATCGCGTCCGATGGCGGCGGCGGTGACATGGTGGTCGCCGGTGATCATCTTGACGGCAATACCGGCACGGTGGCACAGGGCGATGGCATCGATCGCCTCCTGACGCGGCGGGTCGATCATGCCCATGAGCCCGAGAAAGGAGAAGCCGGAGCCCGCCCATTCGACACTGAGATGCGTCATACCGGCATCCGGTTTCCGTCCGGCCAGCGCCAGAACCCGCATACCCTGCCGGGCCATCGTGTTCTGCGCATCCTGCACACGACCGGTGGCAACCGCGTCCAACCCGCAACGAGCCACGACCGCCTCCGGAGCCCCCTTGAGAAACACCGCGTCCACGCCGTTGCCACGGTTGAGCGTGGCCATATATTTGACATCGGACTCGAACGGAAGAACATCGATGCGCGGATGCGCGGCACGGCAGGCCCCCTCCTCTATGCCCAGCTTGCGTCCGGCAACGATCAAGGCGGCCTCGGTCGGATCACCGCTGATGGTCCACACCTCGTCCTTCAGCGTCAGCGTCGAATCGTTACACAGACAACCGGCCAGCAGCAGTTCGCGCAAATCGGCGGGAAGTTCGGTGACTTCGGCGCCGTCGTGCGTCAACGTACCATCCGGGTGATAGCCGACGCCGGAAAGGCGGTACTCCCGCCCGCCGCACCACAGAACCTGAACGGTCATCTCGTTGCGGGTGAGCGTGCCGGTCTTGTCCGAACAGATGACCGACGTGGAGCCAAGCGTCTCGACGGCCGGCAGGTGGCGGACCACTGCGCGCCGCGCCGCCATGCGCCGGACACCGACGGCCAGCGCGATGGTAATGATGGCCGGCAGCCCTTCCGGTATCGCGGCGACCGCCAGCGTGATGGCTGTCATCGCCGCCTCGCCGATCTTGGCTTTCTTGACCAACAGGCCGTAGGTAAAAAGAATCACAGCCAGCACAATCACCGTCATGGTGATGTATTTGCTGACTACGGCGAGCTGCCGGGTCAGGGGCGTTTCCAGTTGCGACGTCTGGTTGAGCAACTGATTAATGCGTCCCAGCTCGGTGCGCCCGCCGGTTGCCACCACCAGTCCGGAAGCCGTACCCCGGGTAACCATGGTGCCGCCGTATGCCATGCAGGAGCGTTCGCCCAGTGCGGCATCCGTCTTCGCCGCGTCAATATGTTTGGCCGTAGGAACCGATTCGCCGGTCAACGCCGCTTCCTCGATGTGCAAATTTTTGACCTGCAACAGGCGCAGGTCGGCCGGAACCTTGTCGCCGCTGGCAAGCATGACGATGTCGCCGGGAACCAGCTCGGCGACCGGCAGGCTGACCGCCTGCCCGTCACGCAACGTAGCGGCATTCTCCGCCACCATCTCCGCCAGCGCGGCAATCTCACGGCCCGCCCGGTGTTCCTGAAGGAAGCCGATGATCGCGTTGATAAAAACGGCACCAAAGACCACCAGTGAATCGGTGTGCTTGCCCAGCATCACCGCGAGGATACCCGCCGCAACCAGCACCCACGAGATGGGATTGTTGATCTGCGCCCATAAGATCCTCAGCGGCCCGTGCCCGGCTGGCTTCGGCAGCATGTTCGCGCCGTGTTCCGCACGCCGCGCCTTCGCTTCCGGCGAGGTCAACCCCTGAGCAGATGTCGCCAGCGTCTTCAGCGCGTCCTCCGGAGTCTGCGCATGCCAGACCGCGCCGCCACCATCCAGAATAGTTCCCGCCCG
>CAZSSI010000008.1:5015-6393 GCA_964609345.1 uncultured Verrucomicrobiota bacterium
CCGGAGTCTGCGCATGCCAGACCGCGCCGCCACCATCCAGAATAGTTCCCGCCCGATTCTTTTCCTGATTCATTCCCAATCCCCTTCAACTATTGAACATCGCATCAGTCTCTCGCGGCCGATAAGAAATCGTTTTTAAAAACACGTGCACAGCCCTGACAAACCACATGGATACACGCTTTCATCGGCAGTGTGAAGCCGCAAAAAACCAGAGCTGAATTCATACAAAAAAAACGCCCTGCGGGTGCAGGGCGTTGTCTGAGACCGGAAAGTCCGGTTACTTTTTAGCGGCGAGTTCCTTGGCACAAACCGCCATCTGGTCTTTCAGCTTATCGATTGAAGTGGTGATTTTGCTCATGTCACCCTTCAGAGTTTTGGCTTTTTCGCCCATCAGTTCGGTCAGCGGAATTTCTTTAATCTTCGCGGCAAGTGCTTGGAGTTCCTTGCTTTTTTCAGCGATCGCTGCGTCATACTTGGCGACCATCTTCTGCAGGTCGGCCTGCGTCATCTTCTGTGCGTCGGCCGCGACCTGACTAACCGGCTTGTTTTCATCAATACCGCTTCCGCCGCATCCGGTGAGCATTGCCGCCAGCATCAGACCCGCTAGTAATCCATACCGTTTCTTCATGAACCCTCCGTTTCCGGCAGGCGCCCCATGCGCCTCGCCAACGTCTACCATTTTAGGCGATGATTTTTTTTCCGCAATCTAAAATCCCGGCTACACAACTTGGATTTACCAAACATTGAAAAAACTTCCAGACATTGGTTGTCGGCTTTGTTAGCTTGTGCGGGCTATGGCAGAAAAAAGCACACCGATGATGGATCAGTACCGGCGCATCCGCCGAGAACTGCCGGAAAACACCATTCTCTTTTTCCGCCTTGGCGACTTCTACGAAATGTTCATGGAAGACGCCAAGGAGGCCGCCCGCATTCTGGACATCACGCTAACCAAGCGTCATGACATACCGATGTGCGGAATTCCTTATCACGCCGCCGAGGGCTACCTCGCCCAGTTGATCGAAGCGGGTAAAAAAGTCGCGATCTGCGAGCAGGTCGAAGATCCGTCCGCCGCCAAGGGAATCGTGAAGCGCGAGATTACCCGCGTGGTAACGCCCGGAACAATTCTCGACGAAACGTCACTCGACCGCACCAAGAATAATTATCTCGCCGGACTCATCCGTGACGGCGGACGGTTTGGCCTGGCAATGCTCGATCTTTCAACCGGTGCATTCTGGATTGAAGAGTCGGCCAGCGCCGGTGCGCTCGCCGGAAATCTGGCGCGGTATGCGCCGCAAGAATGCATTGTCGCTGAAGCCGTAGCGGACGATCCGGAAATTCAGGCCGTCATTGGCCGCACGCTGAAAACCGTCGGCGAAGA
>CAZSSI010000008.1:6493-21577 GCA_964609345.1 uncultured Verrucomicrobiota bacterium
CTACTGCGCGACTGGATCGTCCGTCCGCTCCGTGATCTTCCCGAAATCACCGCGCGGCTCGACGCCGTGGAAGCATTCACCGCCAACCGGACGTTGCTGGCCGAAGTCCGCGAACTGCTCGGCGAAATGCGCGACCTCGAACGGATTATGTCGCGGCTCGGCTCCGGCGGCGGCAACGCCCGCGACCTGCGCGCCGTCGGCGAATCGCTTGATCAGCTGCCAAAACTTAAAGAACTGCTGGCGGCGAACGGGAGTTTCCAGACGTTGGAAAGATCGCTGACCGAACTTCCGGGCATCGGAAAGATGATTAACGAAGCGATCGACGACGAGCCGGCGGTTTCGACCAAAGACGGCGGAATGATTCGGCGCGGCTTTTCGGCAGAGCTGGACGAACTGCGCGACGCGGCCGGTAAAGGCAAACAGTGGCTGGCGGAATTTCAGGCATCGGAACAGGAACGGACCGGCATTAAGTCGCTCAAGGTGCGCTTTAATCAGGTGTTCGGATATTTTATCGAAATCACCAACAGTAATCTTTCGATGGTGCCGGAAACCTACACCCGCAAACAAACGATGACCAATGCCGAGCGGTTTATCACGCCGGAGTTGAAGGAATACGAGAACAAGATTCTCGGCGCGCAGGAGCGGGCCGTCGCACTGGAGTTCGAGCTGTTCGCGCAAATCCGCGACGAAGTGGTGAAACACATTGACGAAATTCAGCGTAATGCCCGCGCCGTCGCCGAAGCCGATGTGCTGGCATCGTTCGCCGAAAACGCGCTGACCCGCCGTTATGTGCGACCCGCCATGAGCGACGGCGACGAACTGATCATCTGCGACGGACGCCACGCGGTGGTTGAGCAGATGCCGGATTCCGAACGGTTCGTACCAAACGATACGACGCTCAACTGTTCCGACCATCAGTTGATTGTAATTACCGGCCCGAATATGGCGGGTAAATCAACCTACATCCGGCAGGTGGCGCTGATTACGATTATGGCGCATATCGGCTCATTTGTTCCAGCCAGCAAAGCAAACATCGGGCTGGTTGATCGCGTGTTCACTCGCGTTGGAGCCAGCGACGATCTGGCGCGCGGACGCAGTACCTTTATGGTGGAGATGCAGGAAACGGCAAATATTCTGAATAATGCGACGCCGAAGAGTCTGATCGTGCTCGACGAAATCGGTCGCGGCACCAGCACGTTCGATGGCATCAGCATTGCGTGGTCGGTGGCGGAATTTCTTTGCACCAATCCGGCGGTACGCGCCAAGACGCTGTTTGCAACGCACTACCACGAACTGACCGACTTAAGCCTGACGATGAAGGGTGTGCAAAACGCCAATGTACTGGTGAAAGAGCATGGCGACCGAATCACGTTCCTGCGCAAGATTGTTCCCGGCGCGGCGGACAAGAGCTACGGCATTCACGTCGCACGGCTGGCCGGACTGCCGCAGTCCGTATTGGAGCGGGCCAACGAAATTCTACACAATCTCGAAGAAGGTGAGTTCGAAGCCGAAGGGATACCAAAGCTGGCGCAACACCGCGCCCGGCGCAAAAAAGTTGACGACTCACAGATGGATCTCTTCTAAACCGGCGGGCTTTACTGCTTGTAAAAAAGGCTTGAGCTACTAAAATCCGCCCATTGTTTTACACTGGGAGTTTTGCTTTATGAGTAATAAGAAATCGCTCGGCCTTGTTCTGGTTGCTTTCGGATTCATCCTCCTCGCCCTCACCGGCATACGCACCGTCAGCAGTCCTGACATCTTCACTCACATTGCGCTGGGACAGGCTGGCGGGGTCGCCGCGGACGCGCTCTCTTACACCATGGCCAATCAGCCGTGGATCAACTTAAATCCGCTCTACAACAGCATCGTCTTCGCTCTCTGGAATCTGGGCGGAGCCGGGCTTGTCACACTGGTTCATGTTCTGGTGTTACTGGCGGCATTTATCATGATGCTCCGCTTCAGTAAAGAATGGGGCGGCCCGGTCAGTCAGGGGCTGGCTCTACTGCTCTGCGCTCACCTGCTTCTTCCAGTATTCAACCCTGGTCCAGGCATATTTTTTATGCTCTTCACCGCGCTGTTTTTGACTCTGCTCTATCGCGTTAAAAACTTCAACCTGCTGGCTATCCTTCTTGTGGTCTTGCAAATCCTCTGGACCAACATTCACCCCTCTTTCCTGTTCGGTCCGGCATTAATCCTCTTTTTCGCTTTCGAAAACTGGCAAAAAACCCGCCACGCCTCGCGCAACGCCATGGTAACGCCGCTGACGGCAAAGCTCTTCGGCCTTTCCGTTGTTGCACTGCTGGTTACTCTGATCAACCCCAACCTGATCAATTTGCACCGACATATTTTCTCCAGCTGGCTGGTGCTGACGAGCAAAGATAACATCGAATGGATATCTCTTTTCGGCCAGTTTTTCCCGCAGGACGTCTTCAATAACCTGACCCGTTTTGCACTGCTGCTGGGTGCCGCCGGACTGATTACGCTACAAAAGAGACTTCCAACCATGATCACTCTGCTGGCCCTGATCGGCGCCGCGCTTTCTGTCATTTCGCCCGACATGACACATCTGTTCGTTTTCCTCGCATTCCCTTTCATGATTCTAAGCTTCAATGCTGTCAGTGAATATCTGTCCCGCACGCTGACCATTGTATTTAAAGCCAGCGACTCACTGCTACACGACGTGCTTGCGGTAATTACTCTGCTACTGATCATTGTTTCCGCCATATCACTGCTTACTAACCGCGCCTACACCCGAATGGGCAGTGCTTCGCGGTTCGGACTGGGCGTCGAAGAAGGCGCCTTCCCCGTGGCGGCGGCGGACATTCTGTCTCGTGCCGACTTTCCAAAAAACATCCTGAACATTCCACACGACGGCGGCTATATCGCTCTAACGAATCCAGGGCGGAAAATTTTCTGCGACACGCGTATCTCCTTCTATGGAAACGAATTCTACAAGACACTTGATGCCGCTCTGCGCGGACAGCCGGGCGCGTGGAAAACCGTCCTGTCAGACTGGAACCCGCACGCCGTCGTCCTTAACGGATGCTGGCCGGACGCTGGCGCACTGGCTAACCGGCTGATTTCTTCCGGAGCCTGGAAGATGGTCTATTTTGACGGAGCAACGATTATACTGGTTCGCGACCTGCCGGAATATGCAACGCTCGTCAAAGATTCAGCCATTCAAAATCAAGGCGTCGCGATTCTCGAGAAAGCCCGTACTGAATATCTGGAACAGAGCAAGAGTTTTGTTAAAGCGGGCAACTCGGCTCGACTAATCGGTGCCGGGGGAATTTATCTGGCGCTCAACCGGCCTCAGGAAGCACAAAGCTATTATGAAGCACTCACTCAAAACAGCCCAAACATGGCTGGCGCATGGCTTGGCCTTGGACAAAGCCTGATCCTTCAGAAACAGATATCAAAAGGTCTGTCGTACATGGAAAAGGCCGCCAATATTACACCGAATAACGGTCGCGTCTGGATCGGTCTTTTCCAAGCCTACCAGCTGAAAGGTGACGAAAGTAAAGCCCGCAACGCCGCCGACCAGCTCAATAAGTTCTATAAGGCGGAAAAAGCAACCGTTGAGCAGCAGGCCGTTAAGGAGCAAAGGAAGTCGGCGAGAAAACCAGTCGACACCCCGGCGTCCCCAGTGCAACAACCTGGCTCAACCTTCGAAATGCCGACAGAGCTCAAATAGCAATCCGGATCGAACCGGTCTGAACCGCCTCTTTTCGGAGGCGGTTTTTTTATTTCCGGAGGGCCAGTGCCCGCCCCTTCGCCGTCGGACGATGGTTTTCAAACAGATAGGAATAAGCAAACAGCGCGTAGCCTCGGCAACCCGCTTTGCGCACCGCAGCAATCTGACGGCGGATTTCAGTCGGGCTGACCTTGCAATCGATTCCTACCACCAGTTTCTCGCCGGTCGCGCCGCGACCCAGCGATTTACTGATTTTACTGAGCCGTTCATCGAAAAGCGGCGCGTTGTAATTCATCGGCACCAGCCAGTCCACCATCTGATCTTTGGCCCAGCGCCGGCTGTCCTGAAAAGCTGTGCCGTATCCTTTGTCGAAATCGGCCAGCACGCTGGACGAAACAATGCACTGCGGGCCGCGCTGCGCCTTAAAGGATTGATTCAGGGCGGCGACGACCTGTGACACCGCATCGCGGCGGAACGTATCCCAATTCCCGCCGAAACGCTGCCGTACCTGTTCCGTGGAGTACCGGTCGTAAGAAAAAGTAGACCGCTTGGCGATTTCCGCCGCCGAAGCCCTCGGATAAAGCTGAGGCGCAACGTCTTTATAGTCGTAAGGGAACCGGATGTAATCGAGGTGCAATCCGGCAATGTCGTAGTGAGCCAGTTCGGCGGCCAGTTGAGTTAGATGCTGGCGGACGTCCGGCAGCGCCGGATTTAGAAACGAATACCAGCCGCTCGTCGGGCGCATGCGCTGACCGAGTGAATCGACCATGAACCATTCCGGATGTGCCGTCCAGCTCTGCCCTGCCGAGCGCGGCGGGTCCTGAGTGCCGCGCCATCCCGGAAGCACATTCATGTAGGCATGCAACCGGATTCCCTGCTTTTTGGCGCTGCCCGCCGCAATCTTCAGCGGATCCCAACCGGGATTCCGTCCGGTAGTTGCAGCGTTTTCGCTGGTCAGCTCAAAAGCCCACGGTTCAATCTGGCTTGGATAACAAACCGTACCGTTGCCGCGAATCTGAAAAAAGATATCGGTGAATCCGGCGCGGGCGCAATTGGCGACGATCGCCTCCACATCGGCTGGCTTTTTGTAGTCAAACCGGGTCACCCAAATCGCACGGACTTCCGGCAGATGCGCCGGTGCGGCACCGGTCAGAAGCAGGGAAATCAATAGGGGAAAAAGCGTCAGGAGCGCGGTTGAGATTTTTTTCATGCGGCGGAGCATACGATGTTTGGAAAAAAAACTGTACTGTTTTTCCAAACATTGGAGAATACGGCAACTTTTCCCCAACGACCGGAAAAGAATGGAGATAGTAAATTATGAATGGACTGCTGTTCCCCCTGATGCTGGCCGATGTCGGTCTGGCGTTCCGCCAAAGTGCAATGAACGGAAAGGTGATTACCGTTGTGCTGATTCTCATTTCAGTCGGCGCATGGACCGTTATGCTGACGAAGTTCACTCAGCTACGTGCTGCCCGCCTTGCCAGTAACCGGTTTTTAAAAACATTTCGTGAGCAAGCCCGCCCAACGAACCTGTTTATAAAAAAACAACGCATGCTGGACACCCCGCTGAACGCCATCTATGAAGCCGGCTGCAAAGCGCTGATTAATGAACTCACGCTGATCGGTGCCGATCGCGACGAAATTATGATGGGTCACGTTTTCCCTGAAGGACAACGTCGGCTTGATCCACACCAGATGGACGCCATCCACTCCGTGGTGGACTGCGCGCTGGCCGACGAAGCCCTTGAATTAGAAAGCCATATGGGTCTGCTGGCGACCGCCGTCAGCGTCGGCCCGTTCCTCGGACTGCTCGGAACGGTCTGGGGCGTAATGGGAACGTTCAGCGGAATGGCAACGGCTGGTTCCGCCACCATGGCCGCCGTGGCACCCGGTATCTCCGGCGCTTTGCTGACGACCGTGGTTGGTCTGCTGGTCGCACTGCCCTCATCCATCGGATACAACCTGCTGGCCACACGCATCCGTCATCTCTCGGTGCAAATGGATAATTTTTCTCAGGAGTTAATGGGAAAAGTTCAGCAGGAATTCATGATGAATTATTCGAAGTAAAGGAGCCAGTGTGAGAAGAAAAAGAAGAACCAGCCTGATCGCGCTCCGGGAAAACAACGAAATCAACATGACCTCGCTGATGGACATCATTGTTCTTCTGCTGTTCGCTTTCATCATTACGATGCCCATCATTGAACAAAGTCTCCCGGTCGATCTGCCGCGCGCAAAGGCCGGAGCAATGGATTTGACCCAAAAACACCACACCATTGAACTGTCCCTCAAAAAGGGCATAACGCTGGACGAAGCGCCAATCTCACTGGAAGAGCTGGGGAATAAAATGAGAACGATCGGCGCGAACGAGCCGAAGGTGCCAATTTATGTGCGTGCCGATGACAAGCTCGACTATGGCCGGGTCGTGGAAGTCATACAGGTCTTGAAAGTCGCCAACATCCAGACCATGGGATTGGTTACGCAGTCCGAATAAGAGACGTATTAACAACGTGAAAAGTTCCCTGGGAAAAAAAATGTGCGGGCGGGTTTCCATCGTGCATGGGATCATCCTGCTGGTTCTTATTCTCCCGGCGCTCTTTCGCGGGTGCACTCACAAACCGAAGAATGACATCACGTTTATTGATCTCGCCGGAGGCCCAGCACCCGCGCCAGCACCTGAACCTGAATCCGAGACGGCACCTGAACCGGCGCCGGAAATAAAAGCTAAGCCCGAGCCAAAACCGGAACCTAAACCGGAAAAGAAGCTGACTCCAAAGCCAGTTGTCACCAATAAGCCACCCGAGATCGTAAAAACCAACGCACCACCGAAAAAAGCCGAGATCAAAAAACCAGCAGTCACCAACGCGCCACCAAAAGCGAAAACAGAAGCAGAACGATTGGCTGAAGTGCGCAAAGGCGGCAAACCGGTAGCCGCATCAAAAGCAAATGCCAGCAAGGCACCACCCGGACCGCGAGTTGACGTTAGCGGCTTACAGTCCACTTTAAACAGCATGGCCACCGGCTCCGGAACAGGCCGCGGCGGATCGAGTTCCGGCTCCGGCTCGGGTTCCGGCGGAATGTTCAGTCCGTTTGCCGGTTACTACGACGACATTAAACAGCAGATGTATGCCGTTTGGCAGCAACCCAATGTCCAAAGAGGCACAACGGCGACCGCAACCATCCGGGTCGAGCGCAATGGAACCGTCTCTCTAAAATCCATCACCCTCCGCTCCGGTAATTCACAGTTCGACCAGTCGGTACAAAGCGCCCTCAACGCCACCACTCAGCTGCCGCCGCCACCCACCGATCCGGATTTTAACCGCACGATCGACGTTGAATTTGTACTCTCCGACTAAATCAGCTTTCAAACTCCGGCGCGTTGCGTTAAGCATAAAGCACTATGAAACGTTTACTGCTTTGCACATGTCTTCTTCTGTTTTCCGCAACCTGCGCCACCGCTCAGGTTAGAGTGGTAAAATCCGCTGACCGCAAAATTACCATCAATCTTTCCGGCCTGCGCACTGCGGGCGATCCCGCTTCGAAGACATTTCTCCAAACACTGGAGAAAGACCTGCGCCTTTCCGGCTGGCTCGATCCGGTACGCGCTGGCGGCGAAGTCCTCGTGAACGGAACAGCATCTCCTTCCGGCAGCGAACTGAAAGCTGGTTGTCAGGTCGTGCGACTGGCTGATCAGGCCTCGCTGCTCTCAAAAAGTTATAGCGGCCAAACACGCGAAATCGCCCACAAAATGGCGGACGATATTGTGATGGCTGTCACCGGACACAAGGGATTTGCTTCCATGAGGATCGTACTGGTTGGGAACAAGACCGGTAAAAAAGAACTCTACCTCTGCGACGGTGACGGCGGCAATGTGCGCCAACTGACTGGCGAGGGACAAATTGCCGTCGGCCCGAACTGGGGCCCGGACGGAAACAGTATCGTTTACACCTCCTATATGCGCAACTTCCCCGACGTCTGCCGGATTTTTGATCTTGGCCGCAGCCCGCGCCGTGAAACACTGGCGAGCTACGGCGGATTGAATACCGGCGCGGCGGTTTCGCCGGACGGCAAAGATGTGGCGTTGATCCTTTCCAAAGACGGCAATCCGGAACTGTACATCAAGAATATCCGTAGCGGGCAACTGACCCGTCTTACCAACACTCCGCGCGCCGCTGAAGCCAGCCCGGATTGGTCGCCGGACGGCAGTCAGATCGTGTATGCCTCTGACCAGAACGGTACCGGCAGACCTCAGCTTTACATTATCTCCCGCGCCGGCGGAACTCCGCGGCGCATCAGCAACCGCGGAACCGAGAACGTCGCCCCCGACTGGGGCCCCAACGGTATGATTGTCTGTTCCAGCCGGATGGGCGGGCAATATGTAATTGCCGTCATCCAGCCGTCTAATGGACAAACTTCCTATCTGTCTCTCGACGGAGCCGATTACGAAGACCCGTCGTGGGCACCGGACGGGCGGCATATTGTCGCCGCACGTACTGTTAACCACCAATCGGCCCTCTACCTCCTTGACACAGTCGGCGACCGTCCGGTAGCTTTACTCCAAGGTGGTGGGAGTTGGTATTCGCCCGCTTGTTCACCGCAGTAGGAAAAAGTTAAACGCGAGGTTCGTTGTCATGAAAAAAAGTGCTTCCTTTGTTGTTGGTCTGTGTTTGTTGCTGGTTGTCTCATCTCTCACCGGCTGTAAGAGCATGAAAAAGAATCCTGCCGGTGTTTACGGCTCAGGCTCGGAAGGTCTTTATGGTAACGGCGCGGGCGGCGGACTGGCCATGGGGAACCGCTTTACCGGCGGAACCGAACATCCCGGCATGTTTGCTCCGGTCTATTTTGACTACGACAGCTCACAGGTAGCCTCCACGGAACGTTCGAAGATCGAAGCTGTTTCACAACACCTGAAACAGAACAGCTCTGTTGCGGTGATTATCGAAGGCAACTGCGATGAACGCGGCAGCAACGAATACAACCTCACGCTCGGCGAACGCCGCGCGCAGGCTGTTCGTGACTATCTGGCCGGCCTCGGCATCGAAGCCGAACGGATTCAAACCAAGAGCTACGGCGAAGAAAAACCGGTTAGTGCCGGACACGACGAAGAAGCCTGGGCGGCAAATCGGCGCGGTGACTTCGTGCTCTACTACTAGGCCGAGCTTCGCGCTTTCCCTGAAGCGACTCCTACATGCCGGGCTCTATCCTACAGATATCGCTGATTGCACAGCTGCCCATGGCTCAGGCCGGGCAGCTGTTGCTTGTTATAGGTATTGCATTTGCAATCATCACCGTGGTCAGCAGTACCTATCGCTTTCACAAGATGATTCAGCTTGGTGAAGGCGAACTGGTTACCGTCGAGGATTGTAACGATTTCTTTTTTATTCAGGTCACTCGCTACCTTAGCAAAATCAACCGCACCTCTTCCGGGTTTGGCGTATTCATCCTGCAGTTCAGCGCAGAGACAGACGATAAACGGAAAGCGCAGGAAGAACTGCTTGGTGCACTTAAAGACACCGTCCGGAAGACAAGTGACAAAGTCTGCCTGTTCCGCAACGACTGTGTGGCCGCCATTATTGATACCGAGCAAGACCATGTGCCGATGGCAGCTCGGCGCATGGCAGACACCCTTAGGGAAAAAATCGCAACGCTCTCCGGTGTCAGTGCTGTCCGTTCCGGTGTCAGCATTTTTCCCTTGCACGGACTCAATACCCAAACGTTAATTGATGCCGCCACTACTGCGCTTGAAACCATCGGGTTTGACAGCCCCCAAACTCTTTGCATTGCATCGGCACCGGAAACTGCGGAAGAATCTAAAGCCGAGTCTGAATCCATCGGCGAACTCAGCCGTCAGGACAAAAACGCCGCGCTCGATCCGCTCACCGGGGTTCTTAAGCCAACGGTTGTTGGTTCGTACATGCGCAAATATCTCGACGAAATCCGCCGCATCAAAAAACCGGCTGTTTTGCTCTGTGTCGGCATCAGCCGCATCGACCAAATCATAAAAATGCACGGTGAGCTGGCCGCCGACGACGTGATCGCCGGGGTCGGCCATATCCTTCAACGCCTCACCCGCGACTGCGACCTGATCGGCCGCTATCACCGCGACGACTTTCTTGTACTCGCTCCCTGTACGTTACAGCAGGGCGAAATGATCGCAACCCGTCTGCGTGAAGCAGTTCAAAAAGAAACTTTTGTTTCCGGCGCAAAACGAATTAAAACCGCCGTCAGCATCGGAATCACCGCTCATCCCGAACACGGACGCAACCTGCGAGATCTCTTCCGTTGCGCCTACTGTGCTCTTGAAGTTGTTCGTGGATGGAACACTACCGCCTGCCTGGTGTACGATCCGAAGCAACATGGCAAAAAGGCTAAACATGAACCTCGGCGTTAACATCGACCACGTCGCCACGTTGCGTCAGGTTCGCGGCACCTTCTATCCGGACACACTTGATGCCGCTAAAATCTGCGCAAAAGCCGGAGCAGTCAGCATCACCGTCCACCTGCGCGAAGACCGCCGCCACATTCAAGATGCCGACGTTTACCGCCTCAGCAAAACCTGTCCGCTACCCATCAATCTTGAAATGGCTAACGCCGAAGAAATTATCCGGATTGCGCTCGACGTAAAACCCGCCGAAGTCTGTCTCGTTCCAGAAAAACGACAAGAACTCACCACCGAAGGCGGCCTCGACGTCATCAAAAACTTTCAGGCGTTGGAAAAAACGGTCAAGCGGCTTCAGGACAACGGCTCGATCGTCAGCCTGTTTGTTGAGCCGGATATAAAAATACTCGAAGCCTGCGCCAAAACCGGCGCGCGTGTTGTCGAACTGCACACCGGCTCGTTTTGCGATGCAACCGATCCAGCCAAGGCAGAAAAGCTTCTGCAAAAACTGATTACTGGGGCGGACTGTGCTCATGCGCTGGGTCTGCAGGTCAACGCCGGTCACGGCATCAACCTCGCCAATATCGCGGACATTCTGAAAATTCAACATCTGGACACACTCAATATCGGCCACAGTATTATCGCTCGCGCAATTTTCATCGGTTTGGAAAATGCGGTTCGCGAAATGCTCGCCGCTATGTCAGAATACAAAGTATGAAAACCGTTTCCGTAGCGGAAATGCGCGAACTCGAACGCCGCACCATTGAAGCTGGAGTGACCGGCGAAGAACTGATGCGCCGCGCCGGACAGGGCGTCGCCGATATTGCGCAGGACATTCTCACCAGCCGCGGCGGACATTCCATTCTGTTGATCGCCGGAACCGGCAACAATGGCGGCGACATCTTTGCAGCCGCCGCCGAACTCTCGCAAACCGATCTCGACATTGAAGTCTGGCTCTGCGGCTCGCAAAGCCAGATCAAAGGCGACGCGCAACTGCACCTAAAAAAAATGGTGCGTGCCGGAATTATCCCCAAAGAAGTTCGTGGTCCGAACGACCACTTTCCAAAAACATGGCCTAACCTCATCGTTGACGGACTGCTCGGCACCGGCTCCAAAGGCGCGCCGCGCGGCTTTATGGGCTCGCTCATTGAATGGATTAACGCCGAAGGACAGCACGCCTTCGTTCTGTCCGTCGACATTCCGTCCGGCATCGACGCCGACAGCGGCGTCGCCGATGGATCCGCTGTAAAAGCCGATATGACGGTGACCATCGGTCTGCCAAAAACCGGACTCATCCGTCCGGAAGCAATCCCATACGTTGGAAACGTGGAGATTATCGATATCGGCATCCCGTTTGAATTTATTGAAGACACGGGCGGTTGTGACGAAGCCGCGCTGATTGACCGGTCGGATATTTTTCTGCCGCGCCGCGAGCGCACTAGCCACAAAGGAACCTACGGCCACGTGCTGCTCATCGGCGGTTCAAAAGGCTGCACAGGCGCGATTGCTATGGCCGCCCGCGCGGCGCTGCGTTCCGGTGCCGGACTTGTCAGCGTGCTGACACCCGAAGAAGTTTATCCGATCGTCGCGCAGGCCGCCGGGCCGGAAGTGATGGTGCACCCTCTCCGCCCCGGCAGTTCCGACAAGCCAGCTAATCTAATCGACCTGTCACCGTATGATGCCGTACTGGCCGGGCCGGGCATGGGTCGATCAGCGGGCACAGAAGCGGTCGTTAAACTCCTGTTGAAAAAATGTCCACATCCCTTGGTGCTGGATGCCGACGCACTCTGCATTGCACCGGAAAAAATCGCCGCCGCCAAATGCCCGGTTATTCTCACGCCTCACCCCGGTGAGTTCGCGCGGCTGTTCGGCACACCGGTTGCTGACCGCTGGGCGCAGGCGATGGCCGCCGCCGAAACAACCGGCAAAACGATTGTTCTCAAAGGTGCCGGAACGGTGGTGGCGGAGTCGGGACATAAATTGGCGGTTAATCTGGCCGGCAATCCCGGTATGGCGACCGGCGGCTCCGGCGACGTGCTGGCGGGACTGCTGACAGGTCTGCTGGGTCAGGGGCTGGCACCGTTTGATGCGGCGACGACCGCCGTTTATCTGCACGGCATTGCGGGAGATATTGCGGCGCACGACCTGACACAGGAATCGTTAATCGCTACCGATATCATCAACGCTCTGCCCGATGCGTTCCGGTTCCTGCAGTCGCGCTGATTATCCATTCACCATGCGGGCAGGCTGATGCGTTGTCTGCAAGACGGCCTGCCAGTTCCATCCGCGAGGATCAACCAGCTTGCGCTTGCCGATTATTGAAATCGGCATGTGAACCAGCCGGTGATTATGCAGCCCGATCACCATTCCGGTTTTGCCGGCCATAGCAGCGTGCATCGCGTTGTAGCCGAGGGAAAGACAGTATTCCGCGTCGTTGGCGTTGGCTGGTGTACTGCGGATCAAATAGCTGGGATCAAAATATTTGACGTTGAGTTCAATGTTTTTTTTGGCGAACCAGCGTTGCATCTCGTCGCGCAGAAACGTTCCGATGTCGGCCAATTTTTTGTTTCCGGATTTATCTTTTCCGTCGCCGTGCGGAATCAGGTTCTGCCCCGCACCTTCGGCAACCACCACCACGGCATGATCTTTCTGCTCCAGCCGCTGACGGAGGTGTTCAAAAAGGCCGTTCGGCCCGTCAAGGTCAAAGGGCACTTCCGGAATCAGACAGAAGTTGACGTTGCTGTTGGAGGTGGCGGCCGAAGCGGCGATCCAGCCGGATTCGCGGCCCATCAGCTTCACCAGCCCGACGCCGTGCCGGTAGGCTTTGGCTTCTGCGTGAGCGCCGTTGACCACGTCCCAGGCGCCTTGCACAGCGGTTTCATAACCGAACGACCGCTCAATCATGCCGATATCGTTATCAATGGTCTTGGGTACGCCGATCACCGCGATCTTCAGTCCTTGAGCTTTGATCTCGTCTTGAATATCCCGTGCACCGCGCAACGTGCCGTCGCCGCCGATTGTGATGAGGATATTCACTTTGTAATGGCGCAGGGTATAAACTATCTCTTTGGTGTCCTGCGGCCCGCGGGAAGATTTCAGAATCGTGCCCCCCTTTTCGTGGATGTCGTCGGTGTTATCAGTGTTCAGTTCGATCGGCGGATGAAAATATTTGGCGACCAGCCCTTCGTAGCCGTACTGAAAACCGAGCATCCGTTTAACGCCGTACCCTTCGAGCGCACAGAACGTCACCGCACGAATAACGTCATTAAGCCCCGGACAAAGTCCGCCGCAGGTCACCACGCCGACCGTAACGTCAGACGGATTGAAATAGATTTTTTCACGGACACCCGCCCGCTGAAAGTATTCGATCTCATCCACCGACGAACCCGCCGCGTAGTCCGAAGAGTGAACCCGGCAGATTACACCGTTGTCGTCATTGAAAAACTCCTGTTGCTGCGCCCGGAACGGCGAATCGACTTTGCATTCGCCCAGCGTATCAATTGAAATAATTTTGCTCATACAAACATTCAGAATTGCGAGAGGAACCGCACGTCGTTTTCGTAGAGGTTGCGGATGTCTTTGATGCCGTACATGATCATGGCGAGACGCTCGATCCCCATGCCGAAGGCGAAGCCGGTGACTTTATCCGGATCGTAGCCGACTTTGCGGAAGACGTTCGGGTCGACCATGCCCGCGCCGAGAATTTCAATCCAGCGGGCTTTGCCGCCAACTTCAAAGAAAAAGTCCACTTCGAAGCTCGGCTCGGTGAACGGGAAAAAGTGCGGGCGGAAACGGATTTTTACTTCGTCGCCGAGGAACTGTTTCGCGAAGTAGGCCAGCGTACCCTTCAGGTCGGCCATCGAAACCTTTTCAGCCACAAAGAGGCCTTCCACCTGGTGGAAGTTGGCGCTATGTGTGGCGTCCGGCGTGTCGCGGCGGTAGCAGCGTCCGGGAGCAATAATACGAATCGGCGGCGTATGGCTTTCCATATAGCGCACCTGCACCGGCGAGGTGTGGCAGCGCAGCAGTTCGCCGCTATTCAGATAAAAGGTGTCCTGCTCGTCGCGCGACGGATGGTCGGCGGGCGTATTGAGCGCGTCGAAGTTGTTCCAGACGGTTTCGATATCGGGCCCGTCGGCGACGGTGAAGCCGATTGACTGAAAAATTTCGACAATACGCGCCGTGACTTTACTGATCGGATGTTCCGAGCCGAGTTCCGGCCAGAGGCCTGGCAGGGTCGGATCGAAGGCATCGCCCTTTTTCGCGCCAGAGGTCAGCGCGCCCTGCCGTTCTTTAATCAGATCGGCCAGCTCGTTCTTGAGCGCGTTGGCACCTTTGCCGAACAGCGGCTTTTCCTCGTTCGGCACTTCTTTTAGCTGGGCCATTACTTCGGGAAGCATCCCGTTGCGTCCAAGATATTTAATCCGCACGGCTTCGAGCGTAGCGGCATCGGCCGCGCCGCGTGCTTCCGCCAGCGCCGTTTCCCTGATCTGATTGAGTTCCTGCAGGTTCATAGTTTTTTTCCAATGTCGGGAAAAGCTACAGATTAACGGTTCCAATGTCTGGAACTTTTTGTACCAAACATTGGAAAAAGGAAGCCAGCCGCAACGTATTTGCTATTTCAGTGCGCCCAGACTGAACACCAGCACGAAAAGAGCGACGGTTTCAACGATACCGATTGTCATCAGATAGTTACCGAATCCCTGACCGGTTTCTGCTTGTGCGTCAGCGCAAGCCGCACCGGCTTTGCCCTGATACCATGCGGAAACCCCCAGAGCAATGCCGCCCATTATGCCGGCCATCATCATGGCGGGCCAGCTGACAAACGACTGAGCGTTTTTAATGGCATTCATTAGGATCATACCGTAAATCGTCTGCGACAGCGGCGCGCCGATAAAGACGACCAAAATAAATGGAGCGGCTTTATTCTGCGCGTAACATTTTTTCCAACACCCAGCAGCGGCCATCCCCGCGACACCGGCACCGATCCCTGAACCGATCGCGGCCAAACTGA
>CAZSSI010000009.1:0-21175 GCA_964609345.1 uncultured Verrucomicrobiota bacterium
CTCACCGATCTCGGCGCGTTAACGCCTCCGCAAAAAGCGAATACCGAAGCACTTGTAGGACCGGCTTCCTGTATTCAGGAGCCGGTGGAAAAATCACAGCAGGAGCACACGCCCTCTCGAATACGAGACTCGAACGAAGAGAGAGAGGCCTCGCTATTGCAGGGCAATGACCAAAGGGAATGGCAACGACGTCCTACAATCCAACAACCGACCTCCGGCGGCCAATTAACCGAAGTCGGACGGCGCATGGTGCAGTTTCCGATGCATCCGCGTTATGCCCGTATGCTGCTCGCCGCCGACCAATACCACTGCGTCCGGCAGGCCTGTCTGATTGCCGCACTGACTCAAGACAAAGGAATCTTAGAGCGCAACAAAGGCAAAGAAGTTCGCGGACAGCGCGACGACTTGCTCGGCGACGACGATTGCTCCGATTTTAAGCGGCTGATGCGAGCATGGAATTTCGCCGACAAAAACAATTACAACACTGGCGCCTGCAAACAGCTCGGCATTCATGCCGCCGCCGCGCGGCAGGTGAAACCGCTCTACGAACGGTTCCTGCAAATCGCCGAACAGCAGGGACTCAAAATCAACAACGCTGCGCCGGAAGATGAGTTTCTACAAAAGTGTATCCTGACCGCCTTCTCCGATCAGCTTGCCAAACGGTGCGACAAAGGAACTCTTCGTTGTGAGCTGGTGCATGGCCGTACCGGCGAACTGGCACGCGAAAGCGTGATCCGCGACGCAGAGCTGCTGGTCGCCGCCGAGATTACCGAGATTGGCCAGACGCGCGGCCAGACCGGTGTTCTACTCAACCTCGCCACTGCCGTGCAGGAAGAATGGCTCGAAGAATTGTTCCCCGAAGATTTCAGTGAAGTCCGCGCGCCGCAATATGACACGTCGATCAAACGCGTCATCGTCGAGCGGCGCAGAATGTTCCGCGACCTCGCGCTCGACACGTCCATCACGCACGACCCGAAACCCGACGAAGCCGCCGCCGTTCTCGCCACGGAAGTGCTCAAAGGCAATCTCGACATTCCCGGCTGGGACGATGAAATCGAAAACTGGATTCTGCGCGTCAATCTGCTGGCGCAATGGTGTCCCGATAAAAATATTCCGGCAATCGACGAAGCGGCGCGGCGCACCATGCTCGAAGAACTCTGCCTCGGCGCGGTTTGCCGGAAAGATTTGCGCGAAGCGAACGTCAAGGCCGTCGTGCGCGACTGGCTGACCTATGAACAGCAGCAGTGGATTGAAAAGCAAATGCCGGATCGGTTTTCGATGCCGGGCGGACACCGCGCCCGCATCCGCTACGAAGCGGGACACAAGCCGGTGCTCTCCGCGATGATTCAGGATTTCTTCGGTATGACAAAAACGCCAGTGATCGCCTTCGGACGAATCCCGCTCGTCGTCGAACTGCTCGCCCCGAACCGCCGCCCGGTTCAGATCACCGAAGATTTAGAATCCTTCTGGCGCACCGCCTATCCGGAATTAAAACCCGCCCTCTCTCGCCGCTATCCGCGCCATAAATGGGAGTAGAAGGGTTGGGAGTATTGGAGTAACGGAGTTTGGGAGTGATGAAATATTGAAAATCAACCCTACTATTAATTCTTCCTTCGTGAACTTCGCGGCCTTCTGTTAAATTCCCGACATGTTTTTCGGAAAAACCCACACCTTATTTCGTCCGCCGGCGGAGGCGGACAGTCTGATCATCCGCGTGGCGGATGGCTGTCCGTGGAACGGCTGTACGTTCTGCGGAATGTACAAAGGCGTGCCGTATAAATTCCATGGTGCCGAACACGCTGAAAAGGAATTCGCCAAAGCCGCGAAGCGGTGGCCCGATGCGCGAAGGATTTTTTTGGCCGACGGCGATGTGATGCACCTCGACTTCCCAACTCTGGAAACGATGTTGATTTCACTGAACGAAAAGTTCCCGCATCTGGCGCGCGTCAGCATTTACGCCAACGGCACTTCGATTCTCGCCAAGACCGACGATGAACTGCGCCGTCTGAAAGAACTGAAGCTGCATACGCTCTACATGGGACTGGAGAGCGGCGATAACGAAACACTCCGCGCGGTCAATAAACGCGAATCCGCCGAAGAAATGATTGAAGCAGGGCACCGTGCGCAATCGGCTGGACTGCGGATGTCGGTGATGGTGTTAATCGGCCTAGCCGGGGAACTGCGTTCCGGCCGGCATGCTCAAGCGACCGCGGCGGCGATAAACAAAATGCAGCCGCGTCTGCTTTCGGCGCTACGGCTGGTGACGGTTCCAGGAACTCCACTTTATGAACGTGGAAGAGGCGTCCAGCCTCTGGCCAGCGGCAGGGATGCCGCTTCCACAATTTTCCAAATGCTGACGGAATACAGTGCCGTGGCGGAGCTACGAGCAATGATTCAAGACCTAGACTTGGAGCAAACGGTTTTCCGCGCGGACCATTCGTCGAATATCGTTCCGCTCGAAGGACGCTTCCCGAAAGATAAAGAGCGGCTGCTGGCGCAACTCGACAGTCTGCTCGCGTCGGAACATCTCGATAAAAACTCTCCCGGCGCACTGCCGTGGAGCCTGTAGAAAACTCACCGCGCTGTTGCGAGACGGTTTTCTTCGACCAGTCGGGAGCAGACTTTGAGGAAGATATCGGTCATTTCACCGGTTTTGCTGCGAAAGAATGATCCGACGGCGAATTGCAGCCCGCGGGCTAAATTGCGACAGAAGGAATTTTGCGGCCAGGCGTACACTTCGGCGTTGTACGAAACCTTACCGGCACCTGCGTCGTCCACCTCGACATGCACCAGCGCCCGGAAGTCGCCAAAGAAGCGTTCGCCTTCGACATAATAAACGGCGTGGATTTTTCCGTCGGGCCGGAGTTCGCGCATCAGTTCGGTCAGATGGGATTCCTGATTTTTCCTGTTGAGGTAGAAATATTTTCCCGGCGAGATTTCTTTGATTTCAAATTCCGGTTTTTCTCCGGCCGGGAGCATGGCGGCGTATTCGCGCTGAACTGCGTCCAGCAGATCGGATCGGCGGTTGACGGTCAACAGGTCGGAGAAGTTGGCATCCGCTTTGCCTTTGGTCTCAATGTGGATGCATTTGTTGGAAAGAACGCTCTGCACCTCCGGCGCAGCCGCTAAGGAGACTGGCAGCGCGGCCTGCGCGCCGGAGGCCAGAACAAATACAAAGAGCAGACGTAGTAACCATTTCATCCGGAGTGAGTATGCCAATGCACTGCAATCAAATGATTAGCGTCCGATGAGGTTTTGATTAGATGCTACGCGGCGGCTTCACAATAAGCGTAAGCCGCCGTGGCTTGTGTTGCTAAAGTACGGGCGGACGGTTACCATCCGCCCATGTTTGAAAAAGTTGCAGAAAAACCGGAAGCGCGTTTGGATATGTGGCTGGCAGAAGCGGTCCCGGAACATTCGCGGTCGCGCTGGCAGTCGCTGATTAAGGATGGCCGCGTCACCGTCAACGGCGCGCCATGCAAGGCGAACCAGAAACTCCGCGCCGGAGACCGTGCGGAGTGGACCGTTCCCGATCCGGCCGCCGCGACACCGCAGGCCGAAGACATTTCCCTGAATGTTCTCTACGAAGACCGCAATATGATCGTCATCAACAAGCCCGCCGGGCTGGTGGTGCATCCAGCGGTCGGCAACGAAACCGGCACGCTGGTGAACGCCCTGCTTCACCACTGTAAAGATTTGACCGGCATCGGCGGCGAAAAGCGCCCCGGCATTGTCCATCGGCTCGACAAGGACACCAGCGGCGTGATGGTGGTCGCCAAGAACGAAAAGGCGATGAACGAGCTGGCGCGGCAGTTTAAGGAGCGAGAGACAGCCAAGGAATATCTGACGATTGTCTGGGGCATTCCGTACGGCAAGCGCGGCACGATTGAAACAACGATCGGGCGGCATCCGATCCATCGCAAAAAAATGGCGGCCAATGTCCGTAACGGACGTGAAGCGGTTTCGCATTATGAAGTACTGGAGGCGCTCGGCGAAGCGGCGCTGGTGCAGATAAAAATTGAAACCGGCCGGACGCATCAGATCCGCGTCCACATGGCGCACATCAAAAGCCCAGTCATCGGCGATACGGTTTATGGCCGCGGACGGGCTTCATCCATAAAAGCCGACCGCCAGATGCTGCACGCCGCCAAACTTTCACTGAACCATCCAATCTCCGGCAAACGCATGACGTTTGAAGCGCCGCTACCGGAGGACATGGAAATGTTGCTCACACAGTTGCGGCTTAAATAGCTCATTCATTTCAGGTTACGTGATGAACCGTAAAATAGTCATCATCGGCGGAGGGTTCGCCGGACGGCAGGCCTGCCGCGCCTTGCGCGGCGCGGACACGGAAATCGTGCTGTTCGATCCGCGCAGTTCCACCGTAATGCTTCCGGCTCTGCCTGATCTGGCAGGCGGCTGGGTCGATGAACGATTTCTTTTCCAATCCTTGGAAACGTTGATTCCGAAAAATGTCCGCCACGTTCAGAAGGCGGTGATATCCATCAACCTTGATGCCAAAACGCTGATTGCCGACGGCGAGACATTTGCTTTCGACAAGTTACTGATCGCCGCCGGTTCGGTGACGGACTTCCGGGGATTCGATCAGCACCGCGAAAAAATCTACCATCTGGACTCGCTCGAAACGGCGCGGCGTATCCGTGACGATTTCGGTTCGTATCTGCTAAAAGCGGAACGTCCGCATATCGTGATGGCGGGCGGCGGCTACACCGGGCTGGAACTGGCGATGAGTCTGTATTACCGCGCACAAGCCGCCGGAAAACCGTGCCGCGTGACAATTATCGATCCGGCGCCGGACATTCTGCCGTTTCTGCCGGAAGCGAAACGGCAGTACATCAAAGCATTTCTCGCCCGCAACGATGTGACGATTGTTTCCGGTCAGCGCGTGACCGGCTTCGACGGAACAACCGTCACCGCCGGAGAAAGAATTTTTCACAACGCATTCTTCTGCTGGGCAGGCGGCTCGACGTTCGCCGTTCCGGAAATTAAAGGAACCGTCGCGCGGCTGGGCGACGGACGGCTGAAGGTAAATCCCGATCTTTCGCTGCTGAACTATCCGGACGTTTTCGCAGCGGGCGATTCTGCCGCGTTCGATCAAAACGGACAGATACTGCGCAAAGCCATTAACTTCGCGTGGTACGAAGGCAAGTGTGCTGGAAAAAATATCGCACGAAAACTGCGCGGACTTCCGGCAAAACCATTCCGTCCGTTTGACGCAGGCTGGGTGATTCCGCTGCACGGCGACAGCGTCGGCCAGCTTTTCAGTCGGATATGGATTCGCGGAAAACCCGGTTTGCGCCTGCATTATTTCATGTGCGGATTCCGTAATACCTGCCTCGCTAATTTTGCCGGATTTGCCAGAATCGCCGCGAAACTGTTCAAGGAGGTATCTCATGATTAAGAAGCTTCTGTTCGGAACAACTCCAGATGCCTGCGCTGGCATCCTTCTCCTGCGTGTCTTTACCGGCACGGCCATGATGACCCACGGTATCGCAAAACTGGTTGGCGGAATGGATCAGTTCACCGGATTCGTCGCCAGCCTCGGCGTTCCCGCGCCGCATGTCATGGCGTTTCTGGCCGCATTCGCGGAAAGCTTCGGCGCGGTGTTTCTGGCGCTCGGCCTGATGACCCGTCCGGCGGCTTTCATGATTGTCTGCACCATGAGCGTCGCCCTTTTCGGCGCACTCAGCGGTCAGCCGTTCGCCAAACAGGAACTGGCCTGGCTCTACTTTTTCCCGGCACTGCTATTCCTGCTTAAGGGCGGCGGACGCTGGTCGCTCGACTTCATGATCACGCGAGAAAAATAAGTGCCGGTGAATTCCGATCTGAAAAACTGGGCGCGCGCACTGCGCGCCTATTCTTTTACCGCCACCGTCATTCCGGTGGTCTGTGCGTTTCTGTCAGCCCGTGCCCAAGGACTACCGGTTGCGTGGATGCTTCTTCCGCTGATGCTTTTCTGCGCGCTACTGCTGCACGCCGGAGTCAATCTGCTGAACGACTACTACGATTTCGTTCTCGGCTTCGACACCGCTGAAGCGCGCGGTTCGAGCGGACTGCTGACGGAAGGTATTGTTAAACCGGAATACATGCTGCGCTGGGGCCGGTTCTATCTTTGCACCGGCGCGGCGTTCGGTCTGCTACTCGCGGCGCTGTGCGGCTGGCCGCTTCTGCTCATGGGAGTCGCCGGGCTGGCGGGTGCCTGGTTTTATTCGCACCGGAGCGGTTACAAATATAAAGGACTCGGCGAGCCGTTTGTTTTCATCCTGATGGGGCCGCTGCTTTTCTACGGCGCGTTTTACGCCGCCGCCGGAACGGTTACCGCCGGAGCCTTCTGGCCCGCCCTTTCCTGCGGCTGTCTGGTGACCGCCATTCTACTGGCGAACAACCTGCGCGACATCAAGATGGATTCCGCCGCCGGATTCACCACCCTGCCGATCCGGCTCGGAGCGGAGCGGACGAAAAAACTGTACGTCGTTTTCGTCGTCATCGCTTTTTGTGCGACGGGTGCCGCCGGAACTTTTTTACCGCTGTTGAGCCTGCCGCTCGCCGTGAGGCAAATGTACCGCGTGTTCACCGCTTCCGCCCTGAATCTCGATCTGGCCGACGCGCCACAGAAAACCGCCGCGCTCTATCTAGTCTTTGGCGTACTTCTCGCCGCCGGGCTGATGTTTTAGGAAAACGTCAGCGCAATAAAACTTCCGCGTCCGGACAATTTCCGGTATCCATACGTTGCCATGGCGGATATCAAACAGTTTGTCAGCGACCTTCAGGACTTCCTCGAATACAAAAAAGAGGAAGGCTTCCAGACTCTGAATGTTTCTCCGGAAACGCTGGCGGCGCTGAGGCCAAAGTCAGCGCTACCAACGAAACCAGCAATCATCTCTGCCGGGCGCCATGTCCCTGTTGCGACAACCGCTCCGCAAAGCAGCGTTCGCGTCACCGGAAAAACGCTCGACGAAATCGCGGGGCAAATCCGCGTCTGCTCCGCCTGCCCGCTCCACACCTCGCGCAAAAACACCGTTCCCGGCGAAGGCAATCCGAACCGGCCTGACATCCTGTTCGTCGGCGAAGGCCCCGGCGCGGACGAAGATGATCAGAGCCGTCCGTTTGTCGGCGAGGCTGGCCAGTTGCTCGACAAGATGATCGCCGGAATGGGCTATAAGCGCGAAGACGTCTTCATTGCCAACATCGTCAAGTGCCGCCCGCCGGGCAACCGCGTGCCGCTTCCGGAAGAAATGAGCGCCTGCGTTCCGTATCTCAAAGCGCAAATCGCGCTCATCAAACCAAAAATTATCGTCGCGCTCGGCAAAACCGCCGTACAGGAGCTGCTTCAGAAAGATGTCGCCATTACTAAATTCCGCGGAACGTGGTGCCAGTACGAAGGCATTGACCTCATGCCGACTTATCATCCCGCCTACCTGCTACGCTCGCCCGGCAAAAAAGGCGAAGCGTGGGCCGATCTCAAAGCCGTCCTCGCCAAACTCGGCAAAGAACCCCCGGCAAAAAAAATCTAAATTTATTTGTAGGTGTTTTCCCCAATATCAAGCGTTATAGTCTGCGCCCATGTTGTTTTTTAAGCTCCATCGTTTCTTTGCGGCAGCGATCCTGCTTTTACTGGCGGGGGCGCTTTTTGCCGATGATTCGCTAACGTGGCAGACCTGTTTTAACCGGACGGTCGAGAACAACATTGATCTCGCGGTCGGCCGGTTGAAACTAAAAGAGGCGGAAGCTGCGATCAAATCCCAGCAGTCGGTCTATTATCCCGACCTGACCGCCAAGGCCGGCCGCGGTGTCAGCGGGAGCAGAACGGAAGGCGACGCCAATTGGAAAAGCGGTGAAAGCCTGTCGGCTTCGCTTACAGCCAACTACACGATCTTTGACGGATTCGGCAACCGCGCGCGGGTGACTCAGACCGAGGCGGAACTCTATGCAGAAAAAGCCAACTTTGATCAGACCCGGTCGAATATCGAATACGCGTTACGCAAAGCCTTTTCGGATCAGCTCTATGCACAGGAGTTGCTGGATCTGGTGAAAAACATTGCGACGCGACGCGCCGATAGCGTGCGGCTGGTTGAAATGCGTTATGACGGCGGCCGCGAAAACAAAGGGTCGCTGATGCTGAAACAGGCACAGCTCGCCGACGCACTTTACGGCGTCGGAGAATCGGAACGGGCGCTGGAGCTGGCCCGCCGCCGTCTGGCCGGCCTGATGAAGCAAACAACGTTTTCTGATTTTACGGTCGCCGGTGAGCTAAGCACCAATCCGCCGCCGTCCGGAGTATCGATGGATGAACTGGCGCGGCAGACGCCGTCGTATCATTCGGCTGAAGCAAACATCAAAGCGGCCGAACAGGGCTTTATCATTACGCGCAGCACACGCTTTCCGAAGGTTACCGCCTCCGCCAGCCTGACTGGCTCCGGCGATAGCAACATAAAAACAGAAAGCTGGCAGACCGGCATCGCCGTTTCTCTGCCGCTCTTCACGGGCTGGAAAAATTCGCAGGACATCATCATTTCCGGCCTGAAGCTCGAACAGTCCAAGCTGGATGCAGAAAACACCATCCTGACTCTTCTCAATAACCTGCAGACGGCCATTAATACGTACCGCGACCGTTACGCCACCCTGAGCGTGCAGAAAGCACAGCTGGATGCGGCGGATATGCGTGCAACGGTGGCAAGAGCGCAGTACCAGCAGGGGTTAATCAGCTTTCAGGACTGGGACACGATTGAAAATTCTTTGATTACGGCTCTGCGCAACTGGCTGTCGAGCCGACGGGCGGCCGATCAGGCGGAAGCGGCCTGGCAGAACGCGATGGGTTTGAGTTCGATTCAATAAGGTAAGGCTATGAAAAAAATTATCTGGCTTCTCATCATCCTGTCACTGGCAGGCGGCGGATTCTGGTTTTACACAGCGCACAAAAAAAAGGTCGCTGCCGCCGCCGAAGCGCAGAAGTTTACGCCCGCAAAGGTCGAAATCAAAACGCTGCGCCACACCGTCGAAAGTACCGGCGAGGTGCGGCCGGAAAATCGGTTGAATGTGAAGTCGCCCATCGCCGGCCGGATTGAAAAGTTGCTGATCAATGAAGGCGATGCGGTCAGCAAGGATCAGATTGTCGCCTGGATCAGCTCCACCGAACGGGCCACACTGCTCGACACCGCCCGCGCCAAGGGTGAAGAGGAACTTAAATACTGGGAAGGCATCTACAAAGCCGCGCCGCTGGTTGCACCACTGTCCGGCACCGTGATTAACCGCAGTTTTGAGCCCGGTCAAACCATCAGTTCCGCCGACGCCGTAGTGGTTATCGCCGACCGGCTGATTGTTGTCGGACAGCTGGACGAAACGGATATCGGCGCGATCTCGTCCGGACAGCAGGTCAACGTAAAGCTTGATGCTTACCCGGACTCCTCCTTTGAAGGCACTGTGAAAAGCGTGGCCTATGACTCTAAAATGGTAAGCAACGTCACGATGTATGAAGTGGACGTCATGCCGAAAAATCTGCCGGACTTTGCCCGCAGCGGCATGACCGCCTCGCTGTCTTTTCTGGTGGAAGAACACAAAGAGGTTCCCGCCGTGCCGACCGCCGCACTGGAATACCGCAAAGGAAAAGCTTTCGTGAAACTGCCGGCCAAGGACGGCAAGGAGCCGGAAGCGCGAATGGTAAAAACCGGCCTCAGCGAAAACTCCTTCACCGAAATCGTCGAAGGCCTGGAGGCTGGCGATGACGTCCTGATTCCGCAGATCATGCACAAAAAAGATGCAACCAAGAATCCATTCATGCCGGGCGGCAGTACTCGGCCAAGCTCTGGGTCAAGCGGTCGTCCGCAAGGCGGAGGCGGCGGACCGCACTAAGAGTCATGCTTCGTCTAACCAACATCTGCAAAAGCTATCAGATGGGTGAGCACACCGTGCATGCCCTGCGCAACGTTTCGCTCACGGTGGAGCACGGCGAATTTATTGCCATTATCGGCACGTCCGGCTCCGGCAAATCCACTCTGATGCACACGATCGGCCTGCTTGACCGGCCCGATAGCGGCACCTATGAAATTGACGGACAGAATGTTACCAGCCTCTCTGACGCACAGACCGCACGGTTGCGCAACCGCACCATCGGGTTCATCTTTCAGCAGTTCAATCTGCTCCAGCGCGCCTCGGCGCTGGAAAACGTCAACCTGCCTCTGCTCTATTCCGGAAAAACCTCGGAAGGACTGCGCGGACAGAAAATGCTCGAACTCGTCGGACTTGGCGACCGGATACGCCACCGCCCCAACGAACTTTCCGGCGGGCAGCAACAGCGCGTCGCTATTGCCCGCGCGCTGGTCAACAATCCGTCCATCATTCTCGCCGACGAACCGACCGGTAATCTGGACTCCAAGAGCTCCAAAGACATCATGGCGCTCTTCCGCACGCTACATCAGCAGGGCCTCACGGTTATTCTCGTTACGCATGACGTCGAAGTGGCTGAACATGCCGACCGGATTATCACCATCCGCGACGGCGAAATTCTGGAAGACCGCCGCAATGAAACCCCGGTGATCAAAGAACAGACTGGCGATGCAGTGCTTGAAATCCTGCGCGGAAGCACAAAAAAACGGAGCTGGCTGGCGATCATGCAAGAAGGCACCGCACTGGCCCGCCAGAGTCTGCGCGCTCTCTGGAACAATAAAGCGCGGACTTTCCTATCCGCGCTCGGCATCCTGATCGGCGTGGCCGCCGTTATTGCCATGGTCTCGCTGGCGCTGGGTGCCAAAGCTTCGGTGAAAGAGCAACTGGCGCGGCTGGGATCCAACCTGCTAAGCATCCGGCCCGCTTCACGCAGCGTTCAGGGCGTACGGTTGCAAGCCGGTGATATTTCGCGGATGGCGCTGGATGATACCGCCGCCCTCGTTAAACAAATACCGTCTGTTACACGTGCGGCGGCCAATATTCGCGGCAGCGTACAACTCCAATACGGACCTAAAAACTGGGCCACCTCCGCCACCGGAGTTTCTCCGGACTACGCACCCATGCGTTCCGAAGTTCCGCTGCTCGGACGTTATATCACCGATGAGGACGTTTTGAACCGCACGCAAGTTGCCGTAATCGGCATGACACCGCTCCGCAATCTGTTTGGAGAAGGCGAAAACCCTGTCGGCAAAACCATCCGCATCAACCGGAGATCCTACGAGGTCGTTGGCGTTCTGCCCGAACGGGGCTCCAGCGCATTCGGCGACCAGGATGACACCGTCCGCATTCCGATCACCACCGCCATGTACCGCCTGTTCGGCAAACGCTATATTGACGGGCTGGACGCAGAAATCGACACGGTCGATAATATTCCGCAGGCACAGGTGGACATCCAGAATCTCATGGCCACACGGCACAACGCCGATCCGGCCAAGCAACCGTTTGAAATCCGCAACATGGCAGAAATTCAGGAAGCCCTCGGTTCGACCACCAAAATCATGTCCATCCTGCTCGCCAGCATCGCTGGCATTTCATTGATCGTCGGCGGCATCGGCATCATGAACATCATGCTGGTCTCCGTCACCGAACGCACCCGTGAGATTGGATTGCGCAAAGCGCTCGGCGCTCGACGCCAGGATATTATGGCGCAGTTTCTGATCGAAGCGCTCGCCATCAGCCTGCTTGGCGGACTGTCCGGACTTGCGCTGGGCGTCGGCCTTAGTCTTGGAATGGCGAAAGGTGCGGGCTGGCCGATGGAAATCAGCAGCCTCTCGGTTGTCATCGCCTTTGGCTTCTCGGTGTTCGTCGGCATCTTCTTCGGCCTGTGGCCTGCCATGAAAGCCTCCAAACTCGACCCGATCGACGCCCTGCGCTACGAGTAGTTTCCCATGAACGCAAGGTTACGCGGCTTGACTGCCAAGGCTTCTCATAGATAATGCCACGGTTATTTTGAGCGTCCCGATAGGACGCGGAATAATGGAATGGAGGAATAATGGGTTGATGCTGTCGACTTTCATTATTCCAGTGTTCCAAAATTCCAAGGATGTTTTAATGATTAAAGTTTCCAATCTGACTAAACAGTTTGCGGGCCATACGGCGGTGGACGATGTGTCGTTCGAGGTGAAGCGCGGCGAAATCATCGGCTTTCTCGGCCCGAACGGTGCTGGAAAAACCACGACAATGCGTATGCTGACCGGCTTTCTGCACCCGACACGCGGCGCGGTGGAAATCGCCGGTTGCGATGTATTTGAAGATCCGATTGAGGCGCGCCGCCATATCGGCTACATGCCGGAAAGCTGTCCGCTCTACACCGAAATGCGGGTGGACGAATACTTAAAGTTCCGCGCACAAATCAAAGGCGTGGCGCGCAAAGCAATCCGCGGCCGACGCGACATTGTAAAAGAACAGTGCGGACTCACGGATGTCGGCCGCCGGATTATCGGCCAGCTTTCCAAGGGCTACCGCCAGCGCGTCGGCCTCGCCGACAGCCTGCTTCATGATCCCGACCTGCTGATTCTCGATGAGCCGACCGCCGGTCTCGACCCTAATCAGATCCGCGAGGTGCGCGAACTGATCCGTCAACTGGCCGAACGCCACACCCTGCTGCTTTCAACCCATATTCTGCCGGAAGTGGAAATGACCTGCCGCCGGATTCTGATTATCAACAAAGGTAAGATCGTGGCGTCCGACTCACCGGAAAGCCTGCAAAAACGGCTGGAAGGTGACGTGCAGATCAGCGCAGAAATCGCTGGCGATCCCGGCGTGATCGAGGCGACGCTGAAAAGCCTCGGCACCGTGGATGTGGTGGAACACGAAGCGCTGGGCGAAGGCTGGAACCGGTACCGGATTGATTCGTCGGCGCCGGATATCCGTACACGGGTTTTTGAGTGCGCGGCGTCCAAGGGCTGGAAGCTCCGCGAGTTGCATCTGGAAAGCCGCTCGCTCGAAGATATTTTTGTATCCATCATCCGCGAAGACATAGCCACGGAGGCAAAACGATGAGAACTTTCTTTGCACTTTGGCGGCGCGAGCTGGCGGCGATGTTCCTTTCGCCAATCGCCTATGTCATGCTGATGTTTTTCCTGCTGGTGACCGGTTGCGGTTTCTACTGGCTGGTGAAAGAAAATCTGGAAGTGATGCGTTCTGTGCAGGGGCTGATGGTGGTGATCTGGGCCTGCATGCTGATCGTGATACCGATTCTCACCATGCGCACCTTCGCCGAAGAACGCAAAAACGGTACGTTTGAAACCATGATGACTGCGCCGGTGAAAGATTCCGCCGTGGTCGCCGCCAAGTTTGCAGGCGTTCTCACTTTCTTCATCGTGATGTGCGCGCCGACCCTGCTCTATCTGGTAATCGTCCGCCTGCTGGCACCTGAAGTCGCTCACCTGATTGATGCCGGCCCGATTGCCGGAGGCTACCTGATGGTCTGCCTAATCGCCTCGGCCTTTATCGCGCTGGGCCTGCTGGCCTCAGCGCTGACGTCCAATCAGATCATCGCCGCCATTTCGACCTTCTCGGTGATGAGTCTTTTGTTTTTCGGCGGACTTTTTGAGCCGCATCTTTCAAAAAGCGTGATGGTGCGCGATGTCGGCGGCTATCTTTCCTCCGCGTTGCACCTGATGGAAGCGGCGCGCGGCGTTTTCGACTCCCGCTCGCTGGTTCTCTATCTGAGCGCGACCGTCTTTTTCCTCTTCGCAACCGTAAAGGCGGTCGAAGCCCGCCGATAAAGAGTGGAATAATGGAATATTGGAATATTGGAAAACTGATAACCGATAACAGATAACTTTTTATGATGAAAAACCGCAGACACCGTTTATGGATTACGCTCAACACCGGAGCCGCCCTGTTGCTGGCGCTGGTCGTCACGCTAATGGTCAATTATCTTTCCTTCCGCCATTACTACCGCGAGGACTTGAGCCGGACGCAGCTTTATAAACTCTCCTCCAAAACGATCGGCCTGCTGGAAAGCCTCGATAAACCGATCGAAGTGACCGTGTTTTTTCAGCCCGGCAACGTGCTCTACGAAGACATCCATAATCTGCTCCGCGAATATCAGTTTCGCAGCAGCAACCTGAATATCCAATGGGTGGATCCCGACCGCGACATCTCCCAGACGGAGGAACTGGCGGTGAAGTATCAGGTGAAAGAACCCAACGTGGTGGTATTCGACTGCGATGGACACAGCAAATATGTCCGTGCCGACGAAATCGCCAATGTCGACAAGTCCAGCGGCATTGATCGCATCACCTCATTTAAAGGCGAACTGGCCTTCTCGTCCGCCATCCAAGGTATCGTTCAGAAAACGGTTCCAGTGGTCTACGTCCTGACCGGCCACGGCGAGCGCGACATCACCGACTTCGACCGCCGCACCGGATTTTCCGGCGCCGCCCAGTTGATTGAGCGCGACAACATTACGATTAAACCGCTGTTACTGAGCACCGAAAAACAGATTCCCGCCGACTGCTCTGCTCTGCTGATCGCCGGCATTTCGCAAAGCATGTCGAGCGCAGAAGCCGATCTTATTTCTGTCTGGCTTCACCGAAGCGGACGTCTGATGGTGCTGACAGATGCCGGACAAACATCGGGACTTGAAAAACTGCTCCGCGAATGGGGCGTCCTGCTACGCAACGATGTAGTTATCGATCCGGATCGCACGATGACTGGCCGCGAGGTTTTCGTATCCGCTTACAACTCCCATCCCATTACCGCAAAACTCGGCACCACCGCCGCGATTTTCCATCTTCCCCGTTCTGTCCAACCGGACTACACGTTGCTCAAAAACGCCTCGGCCGACCGGCCGAAGGTGACACCGCTGGCGCTCTCTTCAAAAAACAGCTGGGCGGAAGCACAGCCCGATCAGGTTCCAGCAAAATATGACGCGGGTACCGGCGACATGCCCGGCCCGATTTCTCTGGCTGTCGCTGTCGAAAAAGGCGATCCAGCCGGCGTGCTCGATATGAAAATCCGCCCGTCGCGTCTGGTTGTCTTCGGCGACTCCGGCTTTGTTTCCAACAGCGGTCTGACCGGCGGCGACACCAGTCTTTTCATGAGTTCGCTCAACTGGCTGATCGACCGCGAACAGTTGATGGCCATCACGCCCAAAGATGTGGACGATACGCGCCTGAAGCTGACCCGCGAAAAAGTCCGCACCCTTTTCTGGAGCACCATCGGCATCATTCCGGCACTGGCCGCGCTGGTCGGCACGGCGCTCTGGTTCCGGAGAAGAAAATAATTCCATGAAATATAAAATGTCCAACTGGATGCTTTTAATCGGCGCGCTTCTGCTGGGCGCTTTTATTTTTATTTATGAACGCGGCAGCGAAAACTCGCACCAGCAGATGCAGCGTTCGAAAACTGTGTTTGCGGTTTACCCGGAAAGTATTGAACGGATCCTGCTGGAACGCGACGGCGTGCAGATTGAGTGCACCAAGACCGCAGGGATTTGGCGGCTCACCAAACCGGCCGACGCACCGCTTGATTCCGGTCTGGTTGAAAAGATGATTGTCGGTCTGGTGCGCGTTGAACGCGGCGAACTCATCACGGCAAAAACTCTGCGCGAGAGGAACCTCACACCCGCCGACTACGGCTTCACAACTCCGCGCGCACGCATCACGTTCAAAAATAACCGCGGCACATTCACCTGGCTGATTGGCCGCGATGCGCCGGTCGGAAAATCACTCTATGTCATGCCCGAAGGCGGCGGCGATATTATCGCCGCGCCGCAGACTCTACTGAACCTCGTTCCGCAGGATCCTTCGTGGATTCGCGACCGTACGCTTTTCTCCGGCGAGCCCTCCGCCGTGCGCGGTCTTGACCTGCGCCGTACCAGCGGATTTCTCCAGCTTCGCCAACCGGAAAACAACGGCTGGGCACTTCAGCAGCCGCATGCAGGCCGCGCTGACAAACAGGCCGTGCATACGCTGATTGGAAAAATGTTTTCCGGCCGCATTGCTGATTTTGTCACAGACGAAAAATCCGATTTGACAGCTTACGGTCTCGAAAAGCCGGCCTTTGCTCTGACGATTTTTATGCAGGATGAGCGCACGCAGACGCTGCTCATCGGCAAACCGCTGCCGGAAAAACCGGACGTACTTTACGCTAAGCGGGTCGAAAGCGATTCCGTTTTTACCATGCCTGCCGCATGGGCCAAGGAATTGGAAATCGACGACGATCTGTTGCGCAACCGCAGTGTGCTCGGTCTGCAAGCGGAACGTGTTACCGCCATACAGCTCGCCCGCAATGAACAGCAAATTGATCTCGTCCGCACCAACACCCAGTGGCAGATCGTCCGCCCTGTGCGCTGGGATGCCGATCCGGAGCAGATCACCCTGCTGCTGAAGACGCTCACCGAAGCCGCTGTTGAAACGTTTGTGGACGAGCCTTCCGCCGCACAGACCGCGCAAATGAAAGCCGCTCCGTGGACCGTTGCACTGGTAGCCGATAACAAAACCAATACGTTGCATATCAGCGCATCCGGCACGAACGGACTGCGCATGGTTCAATACAACGACGAGCCAGCCATCTATGCCACCACCAACAGCATCATCCGGGACAACTTCGCCGATCCGCTCTTCTACCGCAATCGCACCGTACTCGAAGTCAGCCCGACTCTGATTCAAAAGATCACCACGCAAACCGGCGGAATCGAACAGTCCGTCCAGAAAACGGATACCGGAGTTTTTGCGGCCGGCCAGCCGGGCTGGCAGGTTAACCCCAAAGCATTAACCGATATCATGTGGACACTCAACGATCTGCGAGTCGGGCGCTATGTTGATTTCAACCCGGCTTCTCTCAAACCCTACGGACTGGATGCGCCGCAAACTTCGCTGACGATCACTCTCAGCGACACCAATGTGCTGGGGCGAATCGTTCTGGTCGGCAACAAGACCGAGGACGGCCGCTTCGCCATGATTCAGGGGCAGAACATTGTCTTTGTGGTTCCAGATGAAACTGCACAAACTCTCACCCGCGAACTGACGGTGCCCATTGAAAAACAAGCTGAAGAAATCAAACAGCCCTAGTCAGGATAAAGTCCGTCCGGCAAAACTCCGGTTGCATATTTTCCGCCTGACGGGATTTGCGCTCGGTCTTTCTCTTTTGCTGACGCTCTTTGCGTTGCTGGTCGTCGGTCTGCCACCCGGTCTGACGCACCGCATCATCGCACGGGCTCAGGCGGCTGGCATTCCGTTGCAAGTCGAGTCCATCCGGCTCTCGCCGCACCGCGGCTGGGTACTGAATAACTTCCGACTCTACAGCACGTCGCCAGACGATCTGCAACCGCTTCTGAGTGCAAAAAAACTTTATCTCCTGCCCTGGCCGGTCGACTGGAAAAACCCCGGACAGGGCGGATGGAACGTCAAAGTTTATGTCAAAGATCTTGGCGTCTCGCTGGGCAGTCCGTGGGAAAGCGTACTTCCCGAAAATCATCCGTTCCGCAACGTCGGACGATTGAGCGCATCGCTAACCGCCGCGCCCGGACAGATCGCTATCGAAAAGGCCGAATTGGACTGGGGCGGCATCAACATTCTCGCACGCGGCACCGCTCTTTTCTCCGACGGTGAAACGCAACAGAACACCGATTTCCGCCGCCGTGCCGCCAAAGCAGCGGAAGCACTGAGCCAGCTGAAATGTGAACAGCCGCCGCAGCTCAGTCTGAATTTTAATTTCAACGATATCCGGCCCGAAGAATCTTTTCTGGACGCCACTCTATCTGCCAAAGGAATCACTTGGCGCGACCGCGTTTACAAACGGCTGAACGGCGAACTCAGTTACCGCGATTCGGTCTGGACACTCGCCGCGCTGAAACTGAACCGGTCAGACGTTGAACATCTCTCTCTGCACGGCGCGATCAATCTCGATACCAGCAACGCGCAAGTCTCCGTCGAAAACACTCTTTCCGCCGCCGATCTGTTTAATCTGCTGCCCGACGAGGCGCAATCCGCCATCGCCCAGACCGGAGTCAAACCCTACGGACAGTTCAACTTCACCGCGTCAGCCGGTCCGGCACCGTACGACCAGTTGGCCGAAAAAGTTACTGTGCAGGTTCAGCAGGCACATCTTAACCGCCACGAAATCACGCTCGACCCGCTCGCCTTCAGCCTCACCCGCGACGGCAGCCGGGTTGAAATGAAAGACATTCAGGCCCGCGTCAACGGCGGGCCGGTAGCAGGCAGCTTAGTTCTCGATCTCGATTCTAAAGCCTGGACAGCCCGGGCCCAGACGCAATGCGACCCTGCCATCGCAGGCGGTTATGATGAAGACCTGCGCGATTTTATCCGCCGCTTTAACTTCCCCGTCGAGCAGCTAAAAACCGATCTGACGATTTCGCAAGCTGGCCCCGACCAATCGGTTGTTATCGCCGGAACGCTTTCCGGCAACCAGTTCACCTGCGGCGGCGTGCCGATTGAGCATCTTGAAACGTTTATGGTGTACTCCAACCATGTGCTCGACCTGACGCCGGTTCGCGCTGTTCGCGCCAAGGAAACGTTCGACGGCAATGTACAGGTGAACTTCGCCCGCGGCCTCGCCTTTTTCAGCGCCACCAACAGTTTTCCGCCAGCGGATATTGCCCGCGCCCTTGCGCCGAAAGAGCACACCGTGCTGGAACAGTTCCGCTTCAGCGGACCGGTCTACGCCGCCGGACAAGGACAGATTGACTACAGCGGATGGACCAACCACGCCTTTACCGGATCGTTTCGTGCTGAAAATGTCGGCATGAATAAATTACAGGCAGAGCTTTTCAGTTCCGATGTCGCCGTGCGCGGCACGCAACTTCTCTTCACCAACACCGCGATACGGCTCTACAGCGGTCTGGCCGAAGGCTCCGCCGAATTTGACCTTCTTCTTACGGACGGCTCCGCGCCCTACCGCATCAACGCCAAAGTGAATCAGATTGATTTAAGTCAGATGCTGGGACAGCTCTCCGCTGGCGACTATGGCCGCACACGCGGCCAGCTTTCCGCCGTACTCAACCTGACTGCAGATGCAAAAGCCGGATTCTGGCAATCGGCGCAGGGTAACGGCCGGGTCGAAATTAAAGACGGACATCTGGCTGACGTGCCGTTCCTGGGCGGATTCTCGCGACTGGTTCAGTCCACGTTCGCCGGCTTCAAACTCTTCTCGCTCACCGCCTTCTCCGCCGACTACGAACTGCACGACAAAGCCATCTGGAGCGACAACGCGCAACTCGGCGGAACGCTTGTCAGCGCCCGCGGCCGCGGAAATTATTCGCCGGAAAAAGGTCTCAACTTTACTGTCGCCGCCGAACCGCTCCGTCAGACCGGTAGCGGAGACAACGACCGTAACCAGCTCCAACGTTTTGCCATCGGTGCGTTGCGGGAAGGAACCGCGCCGTTCCTGCGCCTGTTGGAATTCAAACTCGAAGGGCCGCTCGAAAAGCCGGAATGGCGTTTCGTCAATCTGCCCAAAGAATTCCCCGACTTTCTCGGTCTCTCCAAGGAAAAATAGTTCCGCTGACCGGAAACTATTTCTGCCAATGACCGGGCTTTTTGCCGCCTTTGGCGTGGCTGCTCTTCGGATGGTTCGGACGGTGCGGATTGGCCGCGCGCTTTTCGTCACGCTTCGCGGGATTGCCGGCACCGGCCAGCGTCACGCTGACGCGACGGCCTTCGAAATCAACCAGACTCTTGGCGAAGCTGTCAATCACTGCCTGCGCGGCGTCACGCGAAACTTCAAAAAATGATTGCAGATGCGTGATGTTGATCCGGCCGATTTCGACGCTACTGCTGCGGTCGGCAACGTTCACCAGATTCATCAGCTGCTTGGGAGCCAGCCGGTTGGCCTTGCCGATATTCATGCACAGCTCAACCAATCCGCCTGCGGCGGTCTCTTTTTTACGCGCGGCATGGCTGCCTTCGTGTAGCGGCTCGGCGTTGATGTCCGGCTCTTTGCTGTAATAATCGAGCATGCGCTGCAATTCCATCGAAGCAAAGCGGCGCAACAATTCTTCGCGCGAAACGCCTTCGAGGCTCGCACAAAGCGACGGCAGAATTTCGTCAATCAGGCCCGGCTCCGGATTCATCTGGCTCAGCCGTTCCATCAGACCGAGCAGACGGGCCTGACAAATATCCGCGCCGGTCGGCACAGAACGTTGTACAAATTTACGGCCGAGCTGTTTTTCGATGAACTTGACCTTGTTGTGCTCGCGCATATTGATCAGCGCAATCGAAACGCCGGTTTTACCGGCGCGGCCGGTACGGCCGCTGCGGTGGGTGTAACTGCCGAGATCGTCCGGCAGACTGTAATTAATGACGTGCGTCAGATCCGTCACGTCGAGGCCGCGGGCGGCGACGTCGGTGGCGACCAGCATTTGCAGCTCGCGGGCACGGAACCGTTTCATTACACGGTCGCGCTGTTGCTGTGTCAGATCGCCATGCAGCGATTCGGATTTATAACCGTCTTTGCCGAGATGGTCGGCGATGTCCTGCGTCTCCTGACGCGTGCGGCAGAAAACAATCCCGTACATGTCCGGATAAAAATCAGCGAGGCGCTTGAGCGCGCGGTAACGGTCTTTGGCGTGAACCACCAGATATTCGTGGCTGACGTTTTCAGCACCGGCGTTGCGCGTGCCGACCGTGATCTCTTCCGGATCCTTCATATATTTTTTGGCAATCGAGGCTACTTGTCGCGGCATCGTCGCCGAAAACAGCAGCGTCTGCGCGCCGTCCGGTACTTCAGAAAGAATCGCTTCGAGGTCTTCTTCAAAACCCATGTTCAGCATTTCATCGGCTTCGTCGAGCACCACGCGCTTGATCTTGGAAAAGTCAGCGCGCTTGCGGCGCAGCAGGTCAACCATGCGGCCCGGCGTGGCAACGACGATATCAACGCCGCGAACCATCGCCGCTAACTGTGGCTTAATGTCGGCTCCGCCGTAAACGGCCAGCACTCGTACACCGCGCACACAGGCGGCAAAATTTTCAAGGTCGCGGGCAATCTGCATACAAAGCTCGCGCGTCGGGCAGAGAATCAACGTCTGCGGCGTTTTGATGTTCGTATCAAGCATCTGAATCACCGGCAGACCGAACGCGGCAGTTTTGCCGGTACCGGTTTGTGCCAAAGCGACGAGATCGCGACCGTTGTTAAGGATTGCGGGAATGACGGCGGCTTGAACCGGCGTCGGGGTTTCGAACCCAAGGCGTGAAATGCCTTCGAGAATTTCGGGGCTAAGCCCCAATTCGGTAAACTTCAT
>CAZSSI010000010.1:0-21150 GCA_964609345.1 uncultured Verrucomicrobiota bacterium
TGCTCAGCGCCGTCATGGACGCGCTCCAGCCGAAACTCACCAGCGCCGTCGTCATTCTCGGCGGCGTTTCCGACGGTAAAGTCGCCTTGGTTTGTGCCGTCACACCGGATCTCGTCAAAGCCGGGAAGAACGCTGGCAAGATTGTCGGTGCCATCGCCAAACAATGCGGCGGTGGCGGCGGCGGCAAGCCCGACCGCGCCCAGGCCGGCGGAAAACTCCCAGAGAAACTAGCTGAGGCTTTGGCCGGTGCAAAGGATTTGGGTTAACCACAAAGTAAGGAGATAAAAATGGCACGATGTCCTAATGGCTATTGGATTTGGAATATTCCTTATTGCTTACATCTGGGTTTTATTTAAAGCGACGTGGGAAAACCCACTGTGGCTGTTCGGGCTATTTATTCCACCTGTCCTGCTGGTTTATTTTGCCCTTAACCTCAAAAAACTGATTCTCCACACAAGCATTGCTGTAGCTGGTCTTTTGATCGCTATGATCGGCGGCATTCTTCAACCATAGCGAACCTGCGTGAACCTGATCGAATGCCCATGCGGAAGCGGGAAAAACTTTCAGGGCTGTTGCGAACAGTGGCTTTCCGCGAAGAGGTCGGCCAATGAATTTTAGAATCAAAAGATTTGATGTAAGCACTGACTTTGCTGGCGTGCGTCAACGTAAGGAGAACGACTGTGAAAAACCCGATGGATCGACAGCTCGAAAAGAAACTTTCAGATCGGGCGGTGGCCATTGGGCGCGAGGGCAATGTCGCGGCGTTCGACGAGCTGTTTGAGTTGCTGAAATCTTCTTCAGCCGATGCGCGGCGGCTAAGCGCATCGGCTCTCGGCAAGCTGGCATGGATGGGTGTCGATCAGGCCAAGGCGGTCGCCGCGCTCGGGCCGGTTGCCCGGCGCGATCCTCATGAGAAGTGGTCTCGGTTTCCAAACTACCTACTGGTTAATTTAAGTTATGCCGCATAGTTCCGGTTCATGTGCTTTCCTCCCTCCTCCGGAGGAGGGAGGAAAAATCACGCCGCGAGTTTGACGACTCCTCTGTAAATTTCTTCCGGTGTTGCCTCCTTAAGGGACGGGTGAGGCCTCTTGAGGTTGTAGTGCATAATATACGCTTCGATTCCTTGTTTAAGCTCCCATCCGTTTTCGTACGACTTCAGGTATATGTCTTCATATTTGATATTCCGCCAGAACCGCTCAATGACCACGTTATCGAGCCAGCGGCCTTTGCCGTCCATGCTGATGGTGGTCTCCAGTTCTTTCAGCCGTCCAATCCATTCATCGGACGTGAACTGGCATCCCTGATCCGTGTTGAAGATATCCGGCTTAGTGCCGGTGACTTCACCTGCCCGGTTTGCCAAAGGTGACTTCACACGTTAGCCCTACATCCCCAGCATAAACTGGAAGGCCTTGTCCCAGAAGCCGGGCAGGTTTTCATGTCCGAAGTCAGGATAGATCTCCAGCGATTTCTTCGATGTGATTTTGTTGTAGGCGGCGAACTGTGTGGAGGGCGGACAAATCGTGTCAGAAAACCCGACGCCCATCATGACTTCGGCTTTAATGCGCGGTGCGAGGTGCTGCACATCGATGTAGCCCAGCCGGGTAAAGATTTCATCTTCCCGTTTATGCTGCGGGTCAAAATGCCGGAAAAAGGTTTTTAGTTCGGAGTAGGCATCCTTCGCCTGATCCATGTCCCAAACCCGGCGATAATCGCTTAAGAAAGGGTACATCGGAGCCGCCCGCTTGATGCGCGGTTCAAGGGCAATACAAGCCAGTGTCAATCCGCCACCCTGACTGCCGCCCATTGCGCCGACGCGACTTTCATCCACGTCCGGCATCGCCATCACGATTTTTGCCAGTTGCGCGGTATCGAGAAATATCTGCCGGAACAGCAGTTTTTCCGGGGCATCATCCAGTCCGCGAATGATCTGGCCCTGATGCGTGTTTCCCTTCACGCCGCCGACGTCTTCTGAAAGTCCGCCCTGCCCGCGGCAGTCGAGCGCGGCGACCGTGAACCCGGCGGCGGCATAGCCAAGGTAATCGCCCCAGGAACCGCTGCCGCCGGTGTAGCCGTGAAAGTGCAGCACCGCCGGATGTTTTTTGGCAGCGTTTTTCGGCTAAAGCAGTTTGGCGTGAATGCGCGCACCGCCGACGCCGGCAAACCAGAGGTGCGAGCAGGTGGCAAACGGTGCTTGGAACTCTGCGTCGGGAATAATTTCAACCTGCGGATCCACCGCGCGCATTTCAGCCAGCGCCTTTTCCCAGTACGCATCAAAATCCACCGGCTTCGGGTTGGTTCCGAGGTATTCCTTCAGCTTCTCAAGCGGCATATCGAACAGTAGCGGCATAGACTTCTTCCGTTAAAAAGACAGAGTGGTAGACCTTTCGCCGGATTTCCGCAAGCGAACAGCGCGGCTAAACCCGCTCGAAGCGGGCAACGCTTTCGACGTGGTTGGTCTGAGGGAAAAGGTCAACCGGCTGGGCGCTGATGAGTTTGTAAAGTCCGCCTTCGCACAGCAGCTGTCCGTCGCGCGCCAGCGAGGCCGGATTACAACTGACATAAATCACCACCGGCGGAGCCAGCTCACGCAGCATTTCCACCGCCTTGGGATGCATACCGGCGCGCGGCGGGTCGGTAATCACCATATCCGGCAGACCGAACGCTTCCAGTTCCGCGCGGATTTTCCCGAAGTGCATCAAGTCCATCTGCCGGAACGAGCAGTTTTTCGCGCCGTGTTCTTCAGCGTTTTTCTGTGCGTCGGCGACGGCCGCCTCGACCAGCTCGATGCCTAAAACTTTTCCGCAATGTTTGGCGGCAAACAGCGCAATGGAACCGGTGCCGCAAAAGAGGTCGTAAACGGTTTCGTCGCCTTTCAACCGTGCCGCTGTGAGAATCTCGTTATAGAGCTTTTCGGCCTGCACCGTATTGGTCTGGAAAAACGAGTTGGGCGAAATGCGATACGTGTATTCGCCGAGCCGGTCGGAAATGCTTCCTTCGCCGCACAGCACATATTCCTGATCGCCGAACGCCACCATGTTTTTCCGGTCGGTCGTCGCATTGATAAATGTGGTCAGCTTGTCGCCGAGGGCCGACTGTAATTCCGTGCAAAGTTCGCGCATCAGCGCCGCGTCGTGCGTCAGCGTAATCAGATTCACCATCAGCTCGCCGGTGCGCTGACCGCGTCGGACAACCAGATTGCGCAGGAAGCCTTCGTGCGTGAAGGTGGAATAAACCGGAATCTTCCGGTCGCGACAAAAGCGGCGGACGGTTTCAACCGCCAGATTCATTTCCTCCGACGCCAGATCACAACGGTCAATGTCGATCGCTTTGGCGAAACAGCCCGGCGCATGGAAGCCGAGCGCGAAATCGAGCGGCTTGATCAGTTCAGCTTCCGGAATATTCATTTCGTCGGCGGTCAGGTAGCGCCGGTCGGTAAAATCCATATCGATCTTATTGCGGTAGCCGAAAACTTCTTCCGCCGCAATACACTCGCCGACCTCCGGATTTTCAAAATTACCGAGATGCTCGAGCGCATCCACCACCTGTTTGCGTTTGATACGCAACTGCTCGGAATAATCCAGATGCTGCCACTTGCATCCGCCGCACACGCCAAAGTATTTACAGCGCGGCTCAGTCCGCCGGTCGGAGAATTTCAGGATTTCGGTCAGATTGGCGACCAGATAACGCTTTTTGATTTTGTACACCTGCGCGCGGACGGTATCACCGACGGCGGCAGTTCCTTCCACAAACACGCGGATGCCGTCGTCCATCTTGCCGACGCAGCGGTTTTTGTCCGCCGTGTCGAAAAGCTCTGTCTCGATGATCTGACCTTTTTTATACATGAGCGCGAAGTTAAACCACGGAACGCCCCGCCCTGTCGAAACTTTTAACGTTCGGAGTGCCGGCTCAGAAACCCGGTGCAGTAGTTTCAGTTCATTTTTTTGTCCACGAGAAGCCGCAGGGCACATGCGGTGCGATCAGGTCGCGATCAGCGAGATCTTTGGGTTCGGTCGGGAAGGCTTTGCAGTTCGGCGGGCGCGGCAGTTTATGAATGCTGCACGAAGGAATGCCGCCATCTTTTTGCAAATAACCGCATCGCCAGGCCAATTGACAGCAGGCTCCGCAACGTCGGCATTCGCCCGAGCGTTGCGACAGGCTGGTCCGGATATAACCGGGCCGGAACAGATTGTTGAACAGTCTGCGCAGAACGCCTCGAAACAGTTTAATCCGAGTTCTCAATGGAGGTTTTTTAAAAATCATCGCGGAAGTCTATCTTCGATGCTCACGCCTGTCGATGGTTTCACCGGGGTTGCGCCCGACTGGATTCAAATCACCGTCGGAGCGCCCGACTGGAACAGCGTCGTCCTCAACGCCTTTTGGTAAATTATATAGTCGCAAAAAGCACAAAAAATAAACCGCGAATAACTCGAGGAACTTTACACGAGCAAGCGGCGGGGCAAGGACCAAAGGGAGAGGCAACAGTTGAATTCCGGCGCGGTATGCGTACACTCTCGGTCATGAAGCTCGGCGTACACATCCACAAAGAGGAATCTCAATTCGTCGTGCACAGCAGTGCCAACCGGCTCTGGCTGTTGCTCTTCGACAGCGCTGACGCCGAAATACCCGTGCGCGAAATCGAAATGACTGGCGGGCCGCTCTGGCACACGACCGTTCCCGGCATCAAGCCTGGCGCGTTTTATCTCTACCGCACGGACGCTGTTCCCGAACAGTGGCTGCTCGATCCCTACGCCCGCGCCGTTCACTTTTCGCGAGACTGGGGAGAATCGGACGGTCTCGAGCCGGGACAGCACATCCGCACCGGAAAACATTTTCCAAAAGGTGTCGTCGTGGACGATACATTCGACTGGCGCGGCGAAAAGCGTCCGGAAACTCCGCTCGAAAAAACCGTCGTCTATGAAGCGCATCTGCGCGGCTTCACCAGCGGCGGAACCTATCTCGACTTCATCGAAAAAATTCAGCACCTGAAGTCGCTCGGCATTACCGCCGTGGAATTTCTGCCGATCATGGAATTCAACGAGCTGGAATTTTTCATCGAAGGCGCGGCGCGGAAACATCTGCTCAACTTCTGGGGCTACAGCACCCTCGCCTTTTTTGCGCCGATGAGCCGCTACGCCGCCTCGCGCGAGCCCGGCGCGGCGATCACGGAATTCAAAACACTGGTCAAGGCGCTGCACAACGCCGGCATTGAAGTGATTCTTGACGTCGTCTTCAACCACACCGCCGAAGGGCCGTTCAACGGCCCGGTGTACAGTTTCCGCGGACTAGACGAACCGGCTTATTACATGATCAACCATGACGGCTCCTATCCCGACTGGAGCGGCTGCGGCAACACCTTCAACTGTAACCATCCGGTCGCGACACGCCTGATTGTCGACAGCCTCAAGTACTGGGCGCAGGAAATGCACGTAGACGGATTCCGCTTCGACCTCGCCACCGTGCTGTGCCGCGACCCGAACGGCGAACTGCTGGAGCATCCGCCCGTCATCAAGGCGATCGAGGCCGAACCGGCACTCAAAAAAGTTAAACTGATCGCCGAAGCATGGGACGCGCTTGGCGGCTATCAGGTTGGCAATTTTGCCGGCAAACGTTTCTCCGACTGGAACGGGCGCTTCCGTGACGACGTCCGCCGCTTCTGGAACGAAGGCGAAACGATCGGCCTGCTCGCCACGCGGCTGGCCGGCAGTTCAGATCTCTACCAACATAACAGCGGCTCGCCGCTCAAGAGTATCAACTTCGTCACATCACACGACGGATTCACCCTCGCCGATCTGGTCAGCTATGCAACCAGACATAACGAAGACAACAATGAAAAAAACTACGACGGCGAAAAACAAAACAACAACGTCAACTTCGGCGTCGAAGGGCCAACGGAAAATCCCGCCGTCTGCGCGCGGCGGCTTAAACAGCAGAAGAACCTGCTCGCCACACTGTTTCTATCGCGCGGAGTTCCGATGCTCACTGCCGGCGATGAATTCGGCCGCACCCAGTCCGGCAACAACAACGCCTACTGCCAAGACAATGAAATCTCATGGATTGACTGGTCTGGTTCCGAAAGAAATATTGAGTTGCTGGACTTCACGCGCCAGCTGATCGCCCTACGCAAAAACCATCCCGCACTGTGTTCTGGAAAGTTCTATACCGGCGAAGGTGATGTCGAATGGATCGGCGAAGAAGGTCTGTCAATCGACTGGCAGCATGACCGCGCGCTCGGCATGCACATCAGAGGAAAAAACAAACTGCTTATTCTGATCAACAACGAGGCGGTTGATCTTTCATTCGATCTGCCGGAGGGGCATTGGAAACTTCTTCTCTCAACCGATCCGCTGGCAAAATCTTCTGCCAGCGGTGATGCCGCATTCCTCGTTCCGGCACACTCCGTTTGCGTACTCGGCGAATGATGCTATTTGGTGACGCGGGTGATGCCGCCGCTGGTCAGTACGCGAATGCGCTCGCCGACAGAAAACATGACGTCGGCTTCCTGCACCACCGCAATGGTCGAACCGCCGTCGAGCTTGACGGTAATTTCAAGTCCGGTTTTTTTCGTGATCTGTTCTTCGGCGACGGTGCCTCCGACCGCGCCAAGCGCTGCGCCGCCAAGCGCCGCCAGAGTCCGTCCTGTGCCAGCGCCGATGGTACTGCCCGCTACGCCACCCGCCACGGCACCGGCGACGGTGCCAACACCTGATTTTGTCCCTTCAATCCGGACACTGCGAACCGCCTGAACCGTTCCGAGTTGAACGGTCTGTGTACGGCGAACCTGATCGCGGGAATAGACATCACTGGAGTTGCTGGACGCACAACCGGCGATTAAAACACCGACCACAAGTAATGCAGAGAAACGGAACAATTTCATGACTCCTCCTCTTTCGCGGCACACTGTATCCAAAATCCGGCCGATTGAGAACCGGATCGGTCGAACTATTTTACAACCGCAACCGGTTGCTGTTTTTTGATCATCATCTGAAAGATCATAATCAAATTGCTGGTCGTCCAGTAAAGAACGAGCCCGGACGGCATAGTGTAGAAAAAGAACAGCATCATGAGCGGCATCATAATCGCCATCATCTTCTGCTGCTGAGGGTCACCGGCGCTCGGCGTCATTTTCTGCTGCCAGATTGTGGTGGCCGTCATCAGGAGCGGCAGGATATTGAGCGATCCGACGACCGGAATCATACCGGCAAAAAGATTTTCCGGTTCGGAAAGGTCGCTGATCCAGAGGAACTTGGAGAAACGCAGTTCGACAGCGCTACGCAGGACAACAAACAGCGCAATAAAGAACGGAATCTGGATGAGCATCGGCAGGCAACCGCCCAGCGGATTGACTTTGTTCTCCTTATAGAACGCCATGGTTTCCTGCTGCATGCGTTGCGGATTGTCTTTGAACTTTTCGCGGATTTCTTTGAGCTGCGGCTGAAGCGCCTGCATTTTACGCATGCTTTCGGTGCTCTTATGGGTAATCGGCCAGAAGATCATGCGGACGACAACGGTCAGCAGAAGAATGGCCACACCGTAGTTACGTACAACCACATGGAGTGCTTTCAGCCCCCAGAGCAGGCCGGTCTTGATCGGGTACATGATCGGATTCATGAATTTCCAGAAACCGGTACTCTTGAATTCCATGACCTCGACCTGCTCCATACCCTGCGTCTTGAGGAAGGAATAATCCTTCGGGCCGATGTAAAAACTGGCTTTCCGAACCAGAGTTCCATTCGCCGCGATCTGATCGGGTTTAAATTGCAACGCGACGGCGACTTCAACCGGTATGTTCTTTTTACCTTCGCCTGCACGGCGAACGGAAAGATCAAACGCATTGGCGGCGTTTTCTGGCGTCAGAATCTGTACGAAAAATTTATTTTTGGCGGCGACCCAGTTCGGCGCAATCTGCTCCGACGTGGTCTGCATTCCGGTTTTAGTTGCATCGCTGAACAGTTTACTGAATTCCTTACCCCAGTGCCGCACGCCGTCGGCGGGCGCAAAGGAGTCAACGCCAAGAGTAATTACTCCCGCCATCGCGGTAGTTCCTTTGGCTTCAGACATCGGGCCGGTTGGCAACCGCAGTTCAGGCAGAGCCCACGGAGTTTTGCTGCTATTGACGAAAGAATCCTCAACCTTCAGCAGGTATTCGCCTTCGAGCTTAAGCGTACGTTCAAGGGAACATCCGTCGCCAAGTGCCGCGACGTAGCGCAGTCCGTCGGCGGTTTTTTCCAGAACTCCTGCGGGTACCGGCAGACCGGCGTAGCGCAGAGCCGGAGCGTTAGTGAAATCGAGAACAACCGGCCCGCTGCCTTTGCGGTTTTCGGCCGGATAATTTTTGAGCACTGCGGAAACCACCGCGCCGCCGTAGGAGGAAACGGTCAGTTCGATGTCTTCATTGGCCAGAGTCATTGTCTGTTCGGGAGCGGACGGAAGCACAACTTCCGGCACGTTGGCGGCAACGGCTTCGGCAAGGACTGCTTTTTTCTCAACCGGATCTGAAACAACAGGTGCTTCGGAGGTGGATGCCGCCTGTGTAACGGGCTGTACGGGCCTTGGAAAATACTTCTGTTCGAGCGCCGGATAAAAGTTCATCCAGGCGAACATCAGCGCCACCAGGATACCTACAATGATAAAATCGTTTTTCTTCATAGTCTCACTTCTTCTGTTTTCGATTCGGAACGGGATCAACCCCTCCGGGATTCCACGGGTGGCACCGGCAAATACGCCGGAAACTCAGCCAAAGGCCGTAAACTATGCCATGCTTCTGAATCGCTTCAATCGTATAATCGGAACAGCTGGGATAAAAACGGCAACAGGCCGGCTTCAGGCGCGAGATGGTTTTCTGATAAATCCGAACCAGAGCTATGAGCAGGCGCTTCATTTGGTCAGCAATCCTGCTTTCTCTGCCAGTCGAAGAAATTCGCGCTCCACATCGACATAGGAAGCGGCGAGCAAGTTCTGGCGAGCGATAATAACAAGATCGAACGAACCGGAAAGTTCCGCGCGATGCTGGCGGAAAATTTCGCGCAGACGGCGGCGGGCCAGATTGCGGTCAACGGCGCGGTTACTGACTTTCTTGCTGGTTACCACGCCGAGCCGCAGGGCGGCACCCTGTCCGGTACGTAGCCAAAGCACCATGAAGCGCCCAACCACGTTCTTTTTCTGTGCAAAAGCCTCCCCGAAGAGGGAGGCTTGAATCAGACGTTGTTCTTTGGAAAGCGTTTTTGAGTCCACCGGGGTGTCCTCCGGCGAGCGCGTCTTACGCATCACAAACGGTCAGATGTTTGCGGCCTTTACGGCGGCGGTTAGCGAGGATCTTACGTCCATCCGCTGTTTCCATGCGGGCACGGAAACCGTGTTTGCGTGCGCGTTTAATTTTCGAAGGATGCCATGTACGTTTCATTATTCAATCTCCACTGAAATTCAAAAAGAGCGCAAACCCTGCCAAGTTCATCTGCCGCTGTCAACCCCTTTGCCGCTAAAACGGCGCGGCCGTGCCAATTTTGGTGTTAATGGCGGCTTCGGCGATGGAACGTCCGTCAACCAGTATCGGCTGTTTGCGGACGCGCCAGACGCGACGCTTGGTTTTGGCTGCTAGATTATGTCCGGAGGCAAAGAAAAGCAGCTCCTCTTCAATTTTAGCCAAAAGCCACAGCAGCGGATAAACCAGCATGGCCAGTACATTGAGCTTGGTATATTGGTAAAACTGCTCCGTTCCGGTGTTTTCGGAAGGCATATTATATGGCCCGTGCGTCATTTTGTTGGCAATCGCCTCACAGATCAGGCCGGGAATTTCGACGCAACAGGTGGAATAGGAATCGGTTTCCGGCACATCGAACCCGTCCTTGAGTACTTCAAACAGTTCGCCGCTGGTATAGCCGGGCCGTTCAAGTCCTTTGGCACGCCAGGAAAGTCCGAGCATCGAGCGGAGCGGACAGACTCCCAGGCAAAGTGTTTTGCGCGCGGCCGTGATCACCAGCCGTCCGTCAGACTTCAGAACGCGATGGCATTCCTTAATAAAGGCATAGTCGTCGCGGACGCGTTCCAGCGCATCCACAATCACCACCACGTCGTAGGTTCCATCAGGATCTTTGATCGCAGGGCCTTGCAGGATTTCGACCTGATCCTCTACCAGCCAGTCGAGCGAGGATTTGGCCACGCCTGAAAGCACCAGCGTCTTCCATCGTCCGCCGCCCTCACGCAACCGGGCGCTGATCACGCCGTCGCCGGCGGTGATCTCAAGACAGTTCTGATTCGTCGTAATACCGATCAGCTCTTTAATCGTGCGGAAACGAATCTGCCGCCGGACAGAGCGCTTAAACAGCTTTTCCTGCCAGCGGACCACTTCACTGCGTAAATTTGCATCCATTGCTTTCATGGCGGCAGAGTATAGGAGGGGAAACTAAGGAAGGGAATACCGGAATGATGGAAAAGAATTGAAAGTACGACGGCCTGCCGCCGGTTTCAAATTGACAGAACCGGCCCCGGTTTCCACACTCTGCCGCACAAAACCGGAAATACACAACTTATGGACATCTTTTCTCTTATTTTTGTCGTCGTCGGGCTATGCCTGTTCGAAACCATCACCAGCATCGACAACGCCATCATCAACGCCGAAGTGCTCTCCACCATGCAGGCCAAAGCGCGGCGCTGGTTCCTCGTCTGGGGATTGTTCATCGCCGTATTCCTCGTCCGCGGACTGCTCCCGTGGATTATTGTCTGGGCCGCCATGCCGGCGCTCGGCCCGATCGGCGCGCTAACCGCGACGTTCAGCGGCGACGCCTCCGTCCTTGAAGCCGTCGAAAAGGCAGCCCCGACGCTCTTGATCGGCGGCGGCACGTTCTTGCTGTTCCTGTTTTTTCACTGGCTTTTCATCGAACCGAAGAACTACGGCCTTGCTGGCGAGGAGTTTTTTCATAAACAAGGCGTCTGGTTCTTCGCCATCGTCGCCATCCTGCTCGCCATCATCGTCTGGCTCGCGCTGAAAACCAATCCGGCGATGGCCTTCGGCGCAGTCGTCGGTTCAACCGCTTTCTTCATCACCCACGGCTTCCGGCAGCAGGCGGAACACGCCGAAAAGAACCTGATGTCGCAAGGAATGTCGGACTGGAGCAAAATTCTCTACCTCGAAGTGATCGACGCCACCTTCTCGATCGACGGCGTACTCGGCGCGTTTGCCTTCACACTTTCCGTACCGCTGATTCTGCTCGGCAACGGACTCGGCGCGCTGGTCGTCCGCCAGCTGACCATCAGCAACGTCGACCGGATCAAAAAATATCTCTATCTCAAAAACGGCGCGATGTACTCCGTTCTCTTCCTCGGCATCTTCATGGTGCTCGAAAGCTTCGGCATCCACATTCCCGTCTGGCTCTCGCCACTCATGACCTGCGGTGTCGTCGCCTTCTTCTTCCTCAAATCCAAAGCGGCGCTCCGCTGACCATTTCATGAATTGGAAAATCCAGCCGTTGATTGCTGCGCTATTCTGTATTGCCGGAACCGGCCTCTCGCAAACAGTTCGCTGCGGAGTTTATGATACCTACTGCGATCATTACCGGTGCCGCATCCACGGCTACCCATGCGATGACCGCTACACCGTGCGTGTAATTGATTATCCGCTGGTAGAAAAAAAAGAGGCGCTTGAACAGATCGATAAACTCTCCGCCGACGATCCATTGCAGGCCCGGCTCAGCAAACGTATGGCGGCAACCCGCGCCACCAATTTTATCAGCACCAACACCATCCCGATCAACATGGCACCGGGCCTTGCCGCGCCTTAACGACAGTTCTATTTGGAGTGCGGACGGCGTAAAAGCCGCCTTTCTATTAATCCAGACCAGACCGCCAACTCGATGACTGATTCCCACATTCCGGTCTTTGCTTACGTCAGCGACGGGATTCCATGACCTGACGGATTCCAGCCAGCAGTTCTCCACTCTGAAACGGTTTTTTTACAAAGTCGGTGTGCTTCTGATGCCCGAACCGCTCCATCACCTGCTCCCGCGGATAACCGCTCATAAAAAGAACCGGAATATTCGGATTGATATGACGAATACGCAATGTGGCTTCCATCCCGTTCAGTCGCGGCATATTCAAATCCATAAGCAACAAGGTGATGTCCCCGGCGTTTTCAGTATAGCGATCAACGGTTTCAAACCCATCGGAAGCCGTGATCACTCGGAACCCGAAGCGTTCAAGCAGCGCCTTCGCGATGTCACGGATCGCCGATTCGTCATCGGCCACCAAGGCGGTGCCATAGCCGCGCCATTCGCTGTCAGAAGCACAAGCCGCTTCGACTCCCGGCCCGCTACCTTCCGGCTCAGCCGGAAAATAAATACGGAATACCGTACCGCGCCCTACGTCGCTTTTCACTTCAACCGCCCCGTTGTGCCGCTGCACTACATTAAGCAACGAGGCCAGCCCCAGTCCGCGCCCGGTAATTTTAGTGGTAAACAGCGGATCAAAAATTTTCCGCATGGTTTCTTCGTTCATGCCATCACCCGTATCGGAAACTTCGAGCCGGACATAACGTCCCGGCGGCAGACCTCCCGGCGGAATAGTCCGTTCAAGTTCGCCGGTCTTGAGATCAGCGCCGTGGATGCTGATCGCAATCACGCCAGAACAGTCACCAATCGCCTCGGAAGCATTTGTAATCAGATTCATGGCCACCTGCCGGATCTGCGACACATCCCCGCGGATCAGAGGGGTGTCTTCAGCCAGACAGTACTTGATTGAAACTTTTTTCGAAATGGAGACATCCAGCAACGCCGCCATCTCCTTAACGACAGAACTGAGATTGATGCTAGACAGAACCAGCGAGGTCTTGCCGGTGTAAACCAGCATTTGGGTTGCCAGCTCCGCCGCGCGCAAGGCGGTCTTCTTGACTTCATCGAGGACGCCGCCATCGGAGCCTCCGCATTCAAGTAATGCCAGCTCGGCATTCCCAAGCACCACCGTCATCAAATTGTTAAAATCGTGCGCGATACCGCTGGCCAACAGCCCCAAGCTGGCCATCTTCTGGCCATCCTGAAATTTCTTTTCTAAGATTCTGAGATTTTCCTCCAAACCGGCAATCTGACTAATATCCCGCACCGAACCGCTTAAATAAACGGCCTGCCCTGTCTTGCTATATGCCACCTGCAGGTGCTCGCTAAAGGAGCGGTATTGTCCGTCACGATGACGAAAACGGTGATCCAGCAAACCAAGCCACTCGCGATCTTTGGTGTTCTTCTTCAACTGGTCGATAAGCCGCTGCACTGTTGCCAAATCGTCGGGGTGCAGTTTCTGAAGCAGTTCCTGCGGCCCCATCGCCTCAACCTCTTCAGCTGAATATCCAGTTAGGCTGATGCAGGACGGACTCAGGTAATCAAACCGCCCGGAGCGCAGGTCGAGGCCGAAAAGCACCTCACGCGAGTGTTGCAAAATACTCCGAACGCGAGCCCGAAGCATCTCGCAATCACACGCTGTCTGATGAATGCGGGTATTGCGTTTGAGATGCATCACAGCCCACAGCAGCGCGGCACCGAGAACGAACGTCCAGAGCGCCATATAATGCAACGTGACATCATTATACATCAACGGAAAGGCGGCCAATCCCCGTCCTGCGCTGCTGTAAGATAGGTTATTGAGCAAACTAATCAGCTGATCCTCCCGGTTCATGATCCAGCATAGGCTGAACATGTTTTGCATAGCAGGACGGGCAAACGGAATGACTGAATTCAACATTCGAGCGGCGCGTAATGTAAGTATCCACCTGCTCCCAGCAGTTTTCGTCATCACGAATTTTATTGCAGTACGAACAGATCGGCAACAACCCACGCAACTGTTTAACATCTTCCAGTGCGGCTTCGAGCTGATGCACTTTTTTTGCCAGCATCTGCTCAAGGCCAAGCACGCGCACACCGACATCAATGCGTGAACGCAGTTCGCGCCCGATAAAAGGCTTCGTGACATAGTCATCGGCACCGGCACTGAGCCCTTCAATCAGATTGTCCACGCCCTGTTGTGCCGAAAGGATGATTAGATAAAAATAGTCTTCCGGAAATTTTTCACGCACGCGACGGCAAAGCTCCGGCCCCTCCATCGCCGGCATCAACCAGTCAATGATGCAAAGACGAGGAGGGTCTTCACCGCAAAGTCGCTCCCAAGCCGCCTGACCATCGCCGACAGCCTCGACGTCAAAACCCCATCCGCCCAGCGTTTTCTCCAGCCGCATGCGGGTTACTTTATCGTCTTCTGCGATTAGAATGCGCATAACTTCCCCGTTTCGCTATTCACTTTAAACCAGCACCAGCTCGACAACAAGCCGCTTATTACGCTCAGACTACCAGAAAATCAACCGCATGCTCCCAGCCTTTTTTCAAGCGCTGAAGTTGCGTGGTAATCTCTCCCGACTCTTCGATCTTGCCTGCGGCTATCAGTCCTTTCCGGCGCGTAAGTAATGTCTGCCGCCAGAGCGCCATCACAATATCCTGTGCCGCTTTAGCTGGAGGAACATCCCCGCGCAACTTTATCTCCTCCATCTGAATCCGCACAGCCAGCCTCTGCGCCTCCGGGTGGGCCGCCGGAATACGATCCATCAGCGCTACGAGATCTTCGATCATCAACTCGAAAAGCAGGCGGCAGTCCGGATCGGTAAGATTCTTCGGCGGAAGATGATCGGCCACAACGGGCAAAACCTCGGCGGGATACAAAAACAGCATCTGGAGAAGCGCGATCTCTTCGTCCGGATGTTTCACCGGAGCAACGGGGACTTCCTGTGCGGCAGGCGCCACAGGCCGTTCTTTTTTGCGAGCCAGGTCGCGTCGCAAAGCGATCTGCGAAAGACCGAGACGCTCGGCGGCACGCTGCACCATCCGGTCGCGTTGTACCGCTCCGGGAGCCTGAGCAATCAGCGCCTGTACAGCCTTTGCGGTGCGCATCAGTCCGGCTTCATTTCCAGGCTCTTCCTTTTGGAGCATCACATCCATCATAAAATCAAGTGCCGAAACAGCGGAGTCAATACGCGAACGCAACGCCTCGGCACCGTGATCGCGCACCAGCGAATCAGGATCTTCCCCTTCGGGTAGCGAAGCCACGCGTACGCTGAGTTCTTCGGCAATGAAGGCTTCCGAAGATCGTAATGCGGCTTTTTGTCCGGCGGCATCGGCATCGAGCACCAGAATTACTTCGTCGGCATAACGACGGATCATGCGAGCGTGGTCGGAAGTCAGTGCCGTACCTTGCGAAGCGACGACATTGGTCAAACCCGCTTCGTGGCAGCGGATCGCGTCAATCTGTCCTTCGCAAATAATTGCGATGCGACTTTCCGCCATGGCGCGCCGGGCTTTATCAATGGCAAACAGCACGCGGCTCTTGTGAAACAGCGGCGTTTCCGGACTGTTGACGTATTTGCCGCTCTTTTCGTCTTTAACGATCGCGCGGCCGCTGAAACCAATCACCCGTCCCGCCTCATCGCGAATCGGGAACATCAGCCGGTTGCGGAAGCGGTCGTAATATCCGTTGCGTTTATCGGATTTGACCATCAGCCCGGCCTGCTCCATCAGTTCAAGCGGAATCTTCTTCTGCTGCGCCCATTTTTCGAGCGCATCGAAACGGTCGGGCGCAAACCCGATCTGAAACTCTTTTACTATTTCGGGGCTCAGTGCCCGCGTAGCGAGATAGGCGCGGCCCGCCTCGCCCGATTCGTGTTCGAGCAGGATACGCTGATAGAGCTGGGTAACGCCTTCATGAATCTGAAAAAGCTTCCGCTTATCCGCGCCGCTCCCTTCGCCGCCTTCCTCCAGACTCAGCTCCATGCCCGCGCGGTCGGCCAGCATTTGCAGAGCCGTCATGAAATCGACTTTTTCATATTCCTGCACAAAGCGAATTACGTCTCCGCCCGCGCCGCACCCGAAGCAGTGATAAATCTGACGATCCGGACTGACGGTAAACGACGGGCTTTTTTCCTTGTGGAACGGACAGAGCGCTTTAAAGCGTGTTCCGGCGTTTTTGAGCGAAAGATATGAGCCGATCACATCGGCAATGTCATTGCGCGAACGGACTTCTTCAATGGTCTCTCTGGGAATCTGCTTCATGAGGCGAATCGGCTCACTGTTTTATGTTGTCGAGCTCTTCACTCATTCTGTTTTTCAACACCGGCAGTTCGGTTATGTGCGACTGCGACCACGGCGTGAGCGTATGGCAGACCCAGCCTCCGATTGAAGATTTTTCAGAAAGCGTCCGGTAGAGTGTGTCGCTTGGTATCAGGCTGAGTCCGGTAAAAAGGGCCAGTCCAAACAATACACCGCGCAACGTGCCGACCAGTCCGCCGGCAACCTTATCCGCCGTTTCGCCCAGCTTGTCTTTCAGCAACTGTTTAAACAGCAAGCGCACCACGAAAAAAATTAGCACGGCTACCAGCAACAGCACTACCGGGACAATAATCCGCACGGCGGTCGGCGGCAGAGCCTGCCAGTAGTCCGAGGCGAAATCTGTGAGTTGCGGATAAAAAAAGCAAACCCCGGCCAGCAGTGCAATCAGTGTCACCACGTGAGCCAGTTCGCCGGAAAGCCCGGTCTTCGTTCCGCTAAATGTAAAAAGCAGAACAAACACCACGAAAAAAATGTCGACTGTATAAAACGTTTCAGGAAACCACATATTCATCACCTCGTGGCGGGTTTATAGCACATCTATTTTGGAAACGCAGAGATTTTTGCCGCTTCCCTTCCGGGCTCCGGAGCGCCGGCCAACAGGATGCCCGGCAACGTTTCGTCTAAAGTTTTAAAAAGGCTGGTTTTCGGCGGCCTTTTTTCCTAACGCCCAGAAGTGTTTTTAACAAAAAATTAACGTCCGGAGGGCCTTTTTTTTGGAAGGTTTTATAGCTCATGCAGTTACACGAAAAGCACAATATGTTGTGGTTTAATTTGACAGCCATACAGCATTTGGATAATTTTTGTTCCGTCGCTCAGCGAACATTAAGCAAATAAAGCCAGTTACAAACAGGTTATCAACAGGGGGAAAATTCTATGGCTGAAATGATTACACCAAAAACCACACTTTTCGACGGATTCCGTAAACGCTCCGGACTGATTGTCCCTTTCAGTCCTAAAAAAATTGAAATGGCGATCCACCTCGCGGTTGAAGAGGTTTCCCGAAAACAAAATACACCGCGCAACGAAGGCCTCGCTCCGAAAATCTCCACTCAAGTGCTCGAACAGCTCAATAACCCTCAGTCTGAATTTTTTGTGCGCGCCGAAACCGACGGCAAACGCATTCCGCATATCGAAGACGTGCAGGATCTGGTTGAAATTCTGCTGGCGGAAAGCGGCGAAACCCTCGTCGTCGCAGCCTACAAGCGGTACCGCAAACAGCGCGAACTGGCTCGCAGCAGCATTCGGGTGCGCGACGGCAGTCTGAAAAAAGACAAGGTGGACGTCACCGACGCCAGCCTGTTGCTGGTTGAATCCCACTCCGCCGAAGTAACTCTTCCCTGGGATCGCAAACGCATCGTGAAGCAGATCATCGATAAGACCGACCTCGCCGTCGATACAGCCATCAGCATCGCCAAAGCCGTTGAAAACCGCATCATCGCCGGCAAGATCAACACCGTTAACACCACGCTCATCCGTGAAATGGTGAATAATGAACTGGCCGAACGCGGCTTCTCCGCCCAGTTGCGCGACCTCTCTCTCTACGGCGTACCGCTTGACTACGTTGAAAAACTGATGTTCACCAAGTCCACCGAAAACAGCAACATCGTCAACAACAACCCCGAAGCGGTGAATCTCGGCATTGCCGAACTAGTGCTCAAGCAGTGGGCGCTCGATACGATCTTCGCCCCCGACATCAAGCGTGCGCACAACACCGGTGCGGTACATCTGCACGACCTCGGCTATCCGCACCGCGTCTATTGCTCCAGCCATTCAATTGAATACGTCAAAAAATACGGCCTCAAAGGGCTGATCAATCTTAATACCGAATCCAGTCCGGCAAAAACTGCCTCCGTGCTGACCGGCCACCTCAACACCTTCCTTGCTTCGATGCAGGCCAACTATGCCGGCGCGCTCGGCATCGCCTATATCAACATTCTTTACGCGCCGTACCTCGCAGGAATGACCCCTCGCGAGCTCAAGCAGATCGCGCAGGAACTGATCTTCAACGGTTCGCAGAACGCCTTCAGCCGCGGCGGACAAACTCTGTTCCTCGACTTCAACATTCACTCCGGCGTTCCGGGCTACATGAAAACCGTTCCGGCCATCGGCCCGGGCGGAAAATATATGCTCAAACTGAAAACCGGCGGGAAAGCGCGCCTCAAAGAAGTGCTACGCGAAGACCTCGACGTCAGCGGCTACAAGATGATGGATCTCTATCTCGAAGAGGCGAACGGCTCGCAGCGTCTGGTCATGCGTGAAATCAAGGGCAAAGAAGGTCTTGAGTACGACGCGACCGTGGCCGCCGATCTTGAAGCGCGCGGCGAAAAAATCGTTACCTACGGCGACTACACCAAAGAAGCGCAGGATTTCTGCCGCGCGCTGCTCGAAGTCTGGGGCGACGGCGATAACAATGGCCGTATCTTTGAATTCCCGAAATGCGACTTTCACATCAGCGACGAAACCTTCACCGATCCGGAGCAGTACCAGATTTATCAGGCCGCCTGCCAGCTGGCCGCGAAAAACGGCTCGACCTATTTCATCTTTGACCGCGATGAAGTCACCCTGTCGGCCTGTTGCCGGTTGCGCACCACCATCAGCGACAACCGCATGTTGCGCCACCCGGAAAACATGCGCTTCTGCGGATTCCAGAATATCACCATCAACATCCCGCAGGCGGCGTACCGTGCGGCGCGTACCGGCGGCGACATTCTGAAGAATTTCTACGAAGAAATCGATGGCATGATGGAGCTCTGCGCGCAGGCCCACCTGCAGAAGAAAGCCAAGATCGCCACGATGATGAGCGGCAACGGCCATCCGCTCTGGCAGATCGGCAAAGAATCGAACGACGGAAAACCCTACGTCAACCTCGACACCTGCACCTATATCATCGGGCTGATCGGCGTCAACGACACCGTCAAGTTCCTGATCGGCCAGGAACTGCACGATAGCGAAGATGCCCAGCAGTTCGGCCTGCGGATCGTGGCTCACATGTACACCCGCACCAAGAAACTGAGCAAAAAGCACAACCTCAAGTTCACGCTGGAAGAATCGCCGGCCGAAAGCGCCGCGCGCCGTCTGGCCAAGACCGACCTCATCTATTTCCACGACGAAGCCAAAGACATTGTCAAAGGTGACACTGAAGACGTCTGCTATTACACCAACTCCATCCACCTCACCGCCGACGCTCCGGTCGGCTTGGTTGGACGTATCGTTGAGCAGTCCAAATATCACTGCCTGATCGAATCCGGCGCCATCACCCACGCCTTCGTCGGCGAAGAACAGCCTTCAGCCGCTTCGATCGAGAAGCTCATGACCGAAACTTTCTTCCGTACGCAGTCGGCGCAAGTCTGCATCTCGCCGGAATTCACCTTCTGCAACAGTTGCCACCATCAGGTGCGCGGTCTAATCGACTCCTGTCCCGCCTGCCAGTCAACCGATGTCGTCGGCGAAACCCGCGTCGTCGGCTACTTCAGCAAAGTGCAGAACTGGAATAAATCCAAACGCTACGGCGAACTCAAAGCCCGCCAGAGAGGTCAGTACGCCATCGAAACCGCCGAAGTCTGCGTTACAGAAGAAGCCGTTAAAAACTAACCCTTTCTGGAGATTTACCATGCAAAAAATTTATAAAATCAAAGTGTTCGGCAAAGAAGGCTGTGCCAAGTGCAAAACGCTCAACCAGCGTCTCGATAAACTGCTCGAAGAAAAAGAATGGTCTGACTTCGAAAAAGAATATTGTGATGTCGAAACGGTTGACGGCCTCGTCGCCTTCGCCTCCGCCGAATGCATCAACCCCCAGCGGATTCCGGCCATGCTCGTCACGCGCCGGCACGATGAAACCGGACACTACGCTCCGGTTCCGACCCGCGAACCCAAGCCGCGTTGCGAAGTCTGCGGCAAATCAAAGCTCTACCAGTACGTCGGCCTGCAAACCGATTACAGCGACGAAGGTAAAGGAATCATCTCCCCCAAGATGATCACCACGGTTCTCGAAGAGGTCCGTGTGTGATGCCCCCCGGAGCAAAAGCTCCGCGTAAACAGGCGGCTCTGCCGCAAGGTGAGTCGTCTGTTTACGCACTTTTAGAAAAGCCCTCCATGATCGACTACCCCGGCTATCTGTGCGGGGTTTTTTTCGTCAGCGGCTGTAACTTTGCCTGCGGCTTCTGCCACAACGCCCCGCTCATGGGCAAAAAGCAAAAAGGCATTCCGTGGAGCCGCCTCGACGAAATCTGCCGCAAATTTAAAACCGAATGGGTCGATGCCGTCTGCATCACTGGCGGCGAGCCGACGCTCGCGCACGACCTCATCCAACTCATCGAATTCTTCCGCGGCTACGGCTTTAAAATCAAACTCGATACCAACGGCGCGCTCCCCGACGTACTCAAAGAATGCCTGCCGCTGGTGGACTACGTCGCCATGGACATTAAAGCCGGACTCTCCGGCTATCCCGAACTCGTCGGCTTTACCCAGACTGAAAAAATTGCTGAATCGGTCAAACTCATCATGAGTTGCGGGATCGATCACGAATTCCGCACCACCGTCATCGAACCGTTCCACACCGACGAACAGGTACAGGAAATTTCGGAACTCATCCGCGGTGCCAAACGTTACTGCATCCAGCCCTTCATCCCGAAAGACAACCTGCCCGACCTTCAACTGAGAGAAACCAAACGCACGACTCCCGCCCGCCTCCGCCGCATCGAACAGCTCATGAAACCTCACGTTCAAGAAATCGTCGTTCGAGGAGCGTAAAAATTACTGGAGTGCGGCGGGAAACGAAGTTCCACGCCGCTCTTTGCGAATAAAAGCGGCGTCGCCCGATAGTTGCACCGCACTCCAAAGCGCTTCGCGCAGTTCTCAGAATACCTCACATCCAAAGCTTGGAAACGTAGATGCGAGGTCATCACCGCATGCTTCATCCTGAGCAGAACGCGGTGAGGACACTTCGTCTACATCATTACTCCATTGGGATCCAGCCGCCGCCAAGCGCTTTGTAGAGGTTGATCAGGTTTTGGGTGACGGCACT
>CAZSSI010000011.1:0-19502 GCA_964609345.1 uncultured Verrucomicrobiota bacterium
ACTTTCTCCTATTTTCCGCCGCCTCATCGTTCCTGTACTTCAAATGGGCCATGCCAGCCCATGCAACACTGGTCGGCGCATCAAGCGGGGTTTATTCCTTATTGGGATTTCTGAGCTGGTTTTTGCGGCGAGACCGAGTTGGCTTATTCGGAATACAGCGGCTTTCTGCCCCGGTTTTGCCATTCATGGTCTTTATGCTGATTCTGGAATTCTTCGCAGCCAAATACTGGCTCCCAGTGCTGGCTTGGCAGCTGCACGTGCTGGCCTTTGGCCTCAGTATGCTCGTTGCGTTGCTCTCGCACGGCGTTTATTCATTGGCCCACTGGCTTGCGGCGCGTAAGCACTGGGGGCGTCTGTCAGGCGACGTCTTTTCAGTAATCGTTATGGTTTTACGTAAATTCAAAAAGGCAGTGTTTATTGTTTCACCGATTTTAAGCGCGGATTGAATCGCAAGACGGATTCTCATGGAAAATTTAAAGAGTTAGGAAAAGTTGGTATGAAAAAAGAAAAGCGGGTTATATACGGCATCGGTGCATGTTTGCTGGGCTGTCTGGCGCTGGCGGCTGTAGCTGTTGATACCGATAACGACGGAATGACCGACAGTTATGAACATTTTTTCGGCCTGAACGCCACGAATGTTGCTGATGCGTTGCTCGATATGGACGGGGACTCGCTGACCAATCTGCAGGAAGCAGTCCTTTGGACCGATCCCTTCATTACAGACACCGACCGGGACGGCTGGGCTGACAATATCGACAGTAATCCTGTGAGCCGTGCTGTCTTTTTGTGGGGAGCTTCGCAGTTTACATCGAACGATTTGTACCGCTACACCTTTCCGGGCTGGTGCAGTAGCGGCTTTAAAATTGACGGAATCTGGACAACAAACGGCTGGGTTGCGGATTCGTCGCTGAGCAATAATACCGGTTCTTTGAACATACAGGTATCCCGTGACCTGCTGACGAATAATGCGGTCTTAGATGTGGAACTGTTTGACGCGACAAACGCCACTCTGTTCGTGGCGTTGTGCGATTCGAATCAGGAAATGATCGTCAGCAACCTGTACGGACAGAGTTTGGCGGGCGGGTCTCTGGAAATCGTAACGCGCCGCCTCACCATTCCCTTTTCAAGCTACAGCAACGCCTGCATTGTGCGGCTGTGGCGCGGTGAGGGAGAGCTCACCGTGTACAGAAGTCTGATGTATATTGATTCGGACGGCGACGGTTTGGATGCCGATCAGGAGTTGCAGGCCGGAACCTCGGATTCCGATGCAGATTCAGATGATGACGGACTCAACGACTGGGCTGAACTGATGTTGACGCACACCAATCCGCTGAATGCCGATACGGATGGTGACGGTTACAGCGATTATGATGAAATACTGGCAGGCAGTGACCCGAACCGGCTGCTGTCCTTACCGGTCACCGCAGTTTCTGTATTCGGAACCATCCATTACAGCGGTTCTGAAACCGGGATGATCCGCATTGTTGCAGATACCTTTTCCGACCACTGGAACTCCGCTCTCTATCAGGAAATCGCCGTTCCGGGGGCGTATAGTCTGACTCAGGTTCCGGTTCTTTCCAACCTTTGGATTCGGGCGTGGCGCGATGCTGACGGGAACGGGCTCCGCGAACCCTGGGAAGCTCACGGTGAGCATGAACTTAATCCGCGTTATTTTACCCATTCGGTCAGCAACGTGAATATAACATTGACCGATTACCGGCAGAATTACTCCATGCCGTTTGAAGAAACCTTTGAAGCAGTTCCGGAAATGGCGGGAACGGTCGGCGGGTTGGATGGGCAACATGGCTGGCAGGTAACCGGTACTGGCAGTGCTCTTGTGCAAACGAACGAGGTTTCCGGCGGCATTCAGGCTGTTTCCATAAAGAACGCCTCTGTTTCCCATGAATTTATCGGAGGAAAAACCAACGTATGGGTTTCCTACCGGCTCAAGATGGCTCGGGGCAGTATCCCGAAGACTATTCCGGACAATATAGCCGTTGCGTTTTTTGTAAATTCCGACGGGCATCTCTGTGTCTATAACGGCCGGGAATGCGTTGTTCTGCCGACGATTGTTCCGGACGGCTGGAACCGGTTTGACTTTCATTGCGATTACACGACAAAACGTTGGGATCTTCGTTTCAATCACGAGCAGGTCGTCAGCGGTTTTGAATTTTACGGCACACCGTCCGCTTTCAGTCTGCTGCGCCTTGATGGTAGCGGCTCTGTCAGTTCCTATATGGATGATGTCCATGTTCTTTTTGAAAGCCCCGACTCGGACGGCGACGGCCTTTATGCGGATGAGGAGCTTTTGGCGGGAACTTCAGTCACTAATGCCGACTCGGATGGCGACGGACTTTCAGATGGAGATGAAGTTTTAAAATGGCTTACCAATCCGCTGAATGCTGATACGGACAACGATGGGTATAACGATAGTGTTGAAATAATGAAGAACAGTGACCCGAACCGTCCGGAGTCTCAGCCGCTTGCTTATATTCTGCCGTTCAGTGAAACCTTTGAAGCGGCTCCGGAAATGGCGGGGGAAGTCGGCTCACTCGATGGGCAGCACGGTTGGAGGGTATCTGGTACAGGCAGTGTTCTTGTGCAAACGAACGAGGTTTCCGGCGGCATTCAGGCTGTTTCCATAAAGAACGCCTCTGTTTCCCATGAATTTATCGGAGGAAAAACCAACGTATGGGTTTCCTACCGGCTCAAGATGGCTCGGGGCAGTATCCCGAAGACTATTCCGGACAATATAGCCGTTGCGTTTTTTGTAAATTCCGACGGGCATCTCTGTGTCTATAACGGCCGGGAATGCGTTGTTCTGCCGGCGATGGTTCCGGACGGCTGGAACCGCTTTGACTTCCATTGTGACTATGCAACCAAACGCTGGGATCTCCGGTTTAATCGCGAGCCGGTTGTCAGTAACTTTGAATTCTACGGCACACCGTCTGTCTTCAGTCTGATGCGTCTTGATGCCGCCGGTTCCGCCAGCTCCTATATGGATGATGTCCATGTTCTTTTTGAAAACCCCGATTCAGACGGTGACGGCTATACAAACGACGAGGAAATACAGGGCGGCAGCAATCCGCAGTCCGCCGGTTCAATTCCGATCAGTGAAGCGCCGGTTTCCGGCACAATCATTTATCAGGGTTCACAGACTGGCGCGATTCATGTAATTGCGGTGACGGATTCCAATGTCTGGGACTCTGCTGTGAACGTTCAACTCGCTGAGCCGGGTGCGTACAGTATCGCCGCTCCGGTTATGACAGAGGTCTGGATTAAGGCCTGGGTGGATAGCGATGGAGACGGCTGTCGGAATATTGGAGAGGCGCAAGCAACTTACGGTCCGGTTTCTCTGCGCTGGCCGCAGAACGGTGTTGATCTGACGCTGAGCATTCCCGATTCAGATAATGATGGCCTTTCCGATGCGCTTGAATTGTCTGGAAAAATCTATCAGGCGGTTCCCGGAGCGTTTACATGGGAAGAAGCCGAAACAGATGCGAAGCGTTTGGGCGGACATTTGGCAACCATTACCAGCGAGCAGGAGCAGAACATTCTGTATCAGTGTATTGGCAATCAGGCCTTCTATGACAATCATCTTTGGCTTGGCGCTTCGGATATGGACGGCGACGGGCAATGGAGCTGGATTACCGGTGAACCGTTTGACTATTCCCGCTGGGGAACAGCTCGGCCTGTAGCGGGTGCCAACCGGGCGGCTATGTACAACATGAATTATACCAGACAGAAAAAAGGCCAGCTCTGGTATGATGTCGGCAAAACCAGTCGGTATAGTTATATCGTAGAATATTCGGTTTCGCTGAATCCGTACAGTAGCGATACCGATGGCGACGGCGTGAACGACTTCGACGAAATCCGTTCAGGCGGAAATCCGATGGTGGTTGATACCGATGGTGACGGACTCACCGATGCGGAAGAAATCGCGGCAGGAACCAGCCCGGCTCAACCCGATACGGACTTTGACGGCCTGACCGATGTGCAGGAGCTGGCCGGAACGACTGATCCGTTAAAAGCGGATACCGATGGTGACGGTCTTCCGGACGGCGTTGAAGTGTACGGCTCCGTTTATTATCCGGTCTATGAAATCCTCCATTGGCGCGATGCTAAAGCCCATGCGGAATCACTGGGTGGCCATTTGGCAACGGTTACCAGCGAACAGGAACACAAAAACATCATCCGTACTCTCGGTTCAACAGTGATGAATCGGTATGACTTCTGGCTGGGTGCCAGTGACGAAGCTCTGGAAGGCGACTGGCGCTGGATTACGGGCGAGCCGGTTGCTTATACCCGCTGGCTCCAGTCAGGCGCCAACATGGCCCCGGATAACATCGGCAATGAAGATTTCTTGGAATACTGGAAAGGCGGAAGCAATCTGTGGAACGACGTGGATAATTCGCTTTGGCGTCCATACATCATGGAAATCGACACGCCGCTCGATCCGATGAACCCTGACAGTGACGGAGACGGCATTTTGGACGGCGCTGAAATTGCCAAAGGAATGAATCCACTCCGTCTGGATTCCGACGGCGACGGTCTCAGTGATGCCTATGAAATGGCGCACGGGCTGAACGGCGGGATAGCTGACAGCGACTTTGACGGTCTGAACGATAATGATGAAATCGCTTTAGGCACCAATCCGCTGAATCCTGATACGGACGGCGACGGCCTGCTTGATGGCGAAGAGCATTTCATCACCCTGACCAACCCGCTGGCTGATATGAATACCTCATTAAGCGTGTCGGTTCCGGGGGCAGCCTCTTTCGGGCGTGAAATCCTTCATACCTCCAGCGAATACATTGAAGACGGCGATGATCTGACTGTTGTCAGTTTGGTTTATGATCCAGCGGTGGTTTGGTCGGTCACAAACAATACGGCAGGTATGTACCGGCTGGCTTTGCAGCTCGATCCGTATAAAGGAGCCGAGTACGCGTACTACCGCTATCCGGTCGAAGTCAGTATCAATGGCAACGTCATCGGCGAAATGCTGGCGGTGACCAATCGCGGCGATTTGGTGGAAGGCTTTGTTTATACCCCGTGGCTCAAATCCGGTGTTTACGAAATCAAATGCCGCTTCAAACGGTTTATGCCGGCCGGAGTGGACGTGCGGATTCATGCTCTGGAGCTGTATGCAATTAATGGTGCTGACAGTAATCAGGACGGTATTCAGGACTGGGTGCAGGCCCGCCTCGACTCCGGTATGGATAGCGATGGCGACGGCATCAGCGACAAAGACGAGCTGTTCACGCTCGGAACCGATCTGCTGAAAACCGATACAGACGGCGATGGAATGGCCGATCAGGATGAAGCCGTGCTGGGAACTGATCCGGTCGAGCGCGATACCGACGGAGACGGCATTGATGACTGGACAGAGAAAAATCAGGCGCTGACCGATCCGCTGACAGCAGATTTCGGTGCGCGGACGAATGTATTTTCACTCAGCGGTTCTCAGATTACCGCCTCTTCCGGCAACTGGATCAAAGAAGGCTCGCTGATCTACTCGGTCGGTCTGAACGGTTCGCTGACCTATACCCTGAATGTTCCGTCCAACGGACACTATGCCATTGAGTTCGAGATTGCCGATCACAGTGCGTATCCGGAAGAAAGCGATCCGTTTGATCTAACGCTCGCAGTGGACGGAATCGCCGGCAGACCGATTGCCAGGTCGGTTCCAAAAGGCGGAACGGCAATCGTTCTGTTTTTTGCTCCGTACCTGACGGCAGGCGAACACCCGGTTAAACTGCTCTGGAGCAACCTCAACTCTTCACAGATGCTGGAAGTCCGCAGCGTGCGGCTGGTTTCTTATGCCGGCGCGGATTCTGACGGGAACGGGCAGTCCGACTGGGCGGATACCCGCGAAGCCAATGCGTTCAATCTGCTGGCGGCGGGGTTCAGAAGTCCTGTTTCACCGGTCTGTATTGAAGGAGGAAGTCTCTTTGTTGACCTGCTCTCCGTCAGCAACTCCTTCGTGCTGACAGGTTCTTCCAATCATTGGATTCATGCGCAAAAGAGCATCCAAAAGGGCTGGTATGCCGATGCGGTGCTTGCTCCGTGGGCTGAGACACAACTCTCCTTTGCCCATAACGGGAAGAGCCGCCCGCAGGCATTGACTCTGGAGTGGGATGAAACGAATCTCATGAATACGCCCACCAATCAGCTGACCATTCGCAAAGGCGATGCCTTACTGTTCAACTCGCTGCCTGAAGGTCAAAATCAGGGCAGTATCATCATCACGGTCAACGGACCGTCCGGAAGCACCAACCTGATTTCGCTCACAGATATGCCGGTTCCGGCGATCTTTTCTGAACCGGGGGTCTATACGGTTTCCGGATTCTTTAGCAAGAGCCGGGCGGTCAGCTTTAATACGAACGATCCGGTCAACGCATATGGCTTCCGCAACGGACACGCGGCGAACGGCGTTTACAACAACGGCAACACCTCAACCAGCGGCGTGTTCACGGTCAATGTGGTGGACATCCGTTTCAACGGTAATCCGTCCTGCGTCAAAGACAGCGAGCGTTTCTGGGAATGTCCGGACATTCCGACGAATGCAGTTGTTGAACAGGATGTCGCGCTGGAAACCGCCCGCTATCCGCTGGACGGGGGTGGAACCCGCTTCTGGCTGCGCTCCTCTTCCGGAGAAGCTCAATACATGATTGCCCGCCTGAGCGCCAGCGGCCCGATCACCGGCCATGCGTCGATCAACACCGTCACTGAAGCATACGGAGAATTCTACCGGACGGTTGAAGAATTTGCCGACGGCTCCAACCTGATTGAACTGACGCTCGCCTTTGGCAACATTCCAGATGATTTCCGGATCGTGATTGAAATCTTTGCCGGCGGCATCACTTTCCTTGACGGAACAGTGGAAAAAGAATTCACCAAAGCCGACTTCAATGAACAGGGTGTTCTCAAAGTGCTGATGGTTCAATCGGCGGGCAAAGTGAACGACTGTCACCGGGTGAAAATTTTCCAAGGCGACACACAACTCTAACGAATAACGGACAACTTTTAACTGATAACTGGATCTAACTATGAAAAACATTATACGACTGAAATGGGCGGCACTTCCCCTGATCTTTGCGCTGTGTGCGACGAACAGCTATGCCGGTAATGATGCGTGGGCCGATGCGGCTGCCGACTATGATGATTGCGGCGGATTGTCCGGCGATGGTTCAGACGTGGGATGTATTGAATTTCAGTTTGTGACCGGCCCGATGAAAAATCAGATCAATGTTCCCCAAGGACGTCTCGGGGTAATGTCTGAACTGCCGTCGCCGACGGTCTCCACTCCTCAGGCGATTAAGGTAGTAACGGGTCTGTACGGCATTCAGCGGGTTGTCAGCAATGAAGTCGTTGTGCTGAATAACACCGGATCAAAAATCACTTTTGCTTTCCCGGCAGGAAGCGCAGAAGCCTCGCCGGTCGAACAGTATTCCACTTGGAACGCTTCGCTCAAAAAGGTGGATGCGCAGGGTGTGCCGACCACCAACAGCCCGGCTTATTACGACCTGTACACCTTTAAAGGACTGGAGCGTGTCCGTTTTGATGCCGATACCAATTCTGTCAATTATCTGCGCATGGTCAATCTTCGCACGGACGAAGGGCAGGTTTATGAGTCCGGCGAGTTTGGCATGAGCTACATCTATGACGAAGAAGGCGTTATCCGGCAGGTGATGGCGCCGACTCGCTTGTTAGACATTGTCGTCTATGATGAGTTCAAATATCAGGTTCTTTTTTATAAGCCGGAGGATGTGTCATCGTCCGTCAATACCAACGGTCTCTATGAACCGTTGACCGGAGCGGAACCGTTCGAGTACTGGACGATTGAAAACCCTAACGGAACCAATTCGATCTATCAGATCAATATTTCCCGCACGGTGGGCGGAACAACCCGCACACGGGTGTTCACTTACACCGAAGCGCAAAATACCTGGGCGGCAACTCGCGATAACGGCGAAACTTTTGAACAGTCTACCATGGAATGGGATGACTCGCAGATTAACTGTGTCCGCACCAAGTCGTTCTACTCTGCCGGAGAAGCCCCGGTTCAGAAAGCGATCAAACGCCTGACCAAGCAGAGTTGGGGGCAGGCTCTGATGGAGGTGGAAGATATGGTCTCCGCCACCAACTCCCGTACCCGGACGTTCACCTATTACTCCGATGAATCGCAGACGGGCCGTTATTCGCAGATTGAATCTATTATTGAGGCGGACGGCAGCTGGCAAGTGCGGGATTACGATGCGCTGGGACGCGGGACGGTTACCGTGTCTTCATGGAAAGATGTGGCATTAACTACCAATGCAGCGTTGGCTCGGGCAGTGTACACGGACTACACCCCGCACGAGGCCTCCGATGTACCGTTAGGTTTTGATGAACGCCCGCGCACGGTCACCGAAACCGTGGAAGGCATCGTTACGAAGAAGACCTTCTACACCTATAAAACCAACAGTGTCAGCGCGCAGGTGCATATTACAGAGCAATATGCCTCACCGTCCGGTTCATACGGCGATGCGGGCAATTTGCGCACCGTCAAAACGTATTATCCGCCCTACAGCGGCAGCAGTTTTCAGGATCGCCTCAATCAGGGGCGGATTAAAACCATTGAATATCCTGACGGAACCCTCAAAACTTATGAATACGCGCTCGGCGACTTGACCATCAACACCACCAGCCCCGCCTCTTCGTCCTTCACCGTCAATACCAATGGCCTTGACTGGAGGGTTACTGTCATCAATGGAACGACCAACAGTCCGGCGGGCATTGCCGGAGAAACGGTAAAGCAGGTAACCGTTACAGACCGGTACAGCAACGATGCGCTGACTGAAACCCATGTCTATACCGGTAGCGGCTATGAACGCATTAACTGGACGGCCAAGCAGTTTGACGTGTACGGCCACGCCGTTGAAACCTGGTATGCCGACGGGACGCAGGACTCGGGGGTTTGGGGCAGTGGATGCTGCGGGCAGGACAGCGGCACGGAACGCGACGGTACGGAGTTCGCCTATACCTATGACCTGAATACCCGGCTGATTTCCGCAACCCGCCTGACCACCAACGGAACATCGGGTTTCACCATTGAAACCAGCTACGATGCAGCGGATCGGAAAACCGGCACATCCAAATATGCTCCCGGCATCACACCGCTAACCACGCAGACCGATTTTGATATGATTGGCCGTCCTGTACGGCAGGAGCTGGAAGACGACACGGTAAAAACATGGGTCTATGATGACGCTAATCGCGTCATTACAGCTGTGAAACCAGGCGGCGCGGCGGTGGTCACAGCAATGTATCTCGATGGCCGTGTCAAACATCAGGCCGGCACCGCAAAAGTCAATTCAGCTTATGATTACGGTGTCAATGCCGACGGTACACAGTGGACAACAGAATACACCGGCCCTGATGGAACCAATTCTCCGGTTTGGAAAAAGATCACGACCGATCTTCTCGGCCGTCTGGTCAAAATCGAAAAGCCGGGTTTCGGCGGCTGTACGCTTCTCAACGAAATGATCTATAACTCCGCTGGCAAAGTCGGGGAAACGGTTCAATCGGCTGTGACGGGATCAACAACGTCAACGCTTTCAACGGTTTTCTATGCCTACAATGCTTTGGGAGAGAAAATTCAGGATGCACTCGACCTGAATAATAACGGCCAATTGGATGTAACGGCGGATCGCGTAACAGAAGAAGAAACTTTCTATCAGCAGATCAGCAACGAATGGTATCGGGTCGCCGAAAACCGGATTTACCCCGAAGACGGCAGTTCATCCATTCTCACTACTGCGGTCAAACGCGTCCGCCTTACCGGCCTTGGCTCCCAATCGGCAATCGGCAATCTTACATCGGAAATCATATCTGTTGACCGATTCGGAAGTGAAACGATTTTGAGAAAATACACCGACCGTGCCAATAAAACGGGTTCAGTTGTCACCGATGTCCCCGACAGTACTCAGGATGAGGTTTCAGTTGCCGTCAACCGCGCTCTTCAGTCTGAAACGTCTCAGACCGGTGTCACAACCGAATATCAATACGACACGCTTACTCGTTTGATTGGAAAATTTCAGGTTTCAGGTTTCACATCTCAGGTTTCCCGTACTGTAGGCGCGACCATCCATTACAACAACAAAGGCCAAATTGATTGGCAGGAAGATGCCGCCTCCAACCGTACCTGGTTCGCGTATGACAGTGGCACCGGCTTAAAAACCGCCGTCACCAACACCCTTGGACAGACCACGCTTTATGAATACAACGACCGTGGCGACATTGCCGTTGTTGGAGGTTCATCGCAGTATCCGGTTGAATACGGCTATGATGACTATGGCCGCAAAACTGACCTCTATACCTTGCGCGGCGCGACCAACGGCTGGGATCGCACCCAATGGCTTTATGACGAAGCCACCGGCCTTGTCACCAATAAGCTTTATGCTGATGGCAACGGCCCATCCTACACCTATACGCTGGATGGGAAACTCGCCACCCGCACTTGGGCGCGCCTGTACGGGTCGTCCCGCTTGGCGACCCATTATGACTACGACTCCATCGGTCAGCTGACGAACACCGTCTATTCAGATGGTACTCCGTCTATTGCCATTGCCTACAACCGCCTCGGACAAAAAACGCAAGTCATTGACGCTTCCGGCACCAATACCTTCGCTTACAACAGCCTCATGCAGCTCACCAACGAAACTCAGCAATCATCGTTCAGCATTCATCGCTCTTACGACTCGCTTGGCCGTTCTTCCGGCATTTCCTTGAGCGATCCGTCCAGTTCATCCTATGCCGTCCAATATTCTTACGACGATCTCGGTCGCTTCTCCTCCGTCTCCTCATCCGTGCAATCTGTGTCATCCGTGGTTGACTACTCTTATCTCGAAGGCTCTTCTCTCGTCAGCGGCTACACCAATAACAGCGGCCTCGCGGTTTCTTACGGCTTCGAAGACAACCGGAATCTGAAAACTTCGGTTTCCAGCACCTTTGGAACCAACACCGTTTCCTCGTTTTCCTACACTTACGATGAAATAGGTCGTCGCACACAGCGTATAGACGTTAGACCTTTAGACCTTGGGCTTTCGACGAATGTCTTTGCCTACAACGACCGCTCTGAGCTGACTGCCGCGCAAATGAGCACGAATGACTATGGTTATGCGTACGACCTGATTGGTAATCGAACCTCAGCAACCAACAACAATCAACCGACAACTTACCTCGCCAATGAACTCAACCAGTACACTAACATTGTAAGCGGCTCTACCAATACACCTACCTATGACGCAGACGGAAACATGCTGACTTACAACGGCTGGTCGTTTTCATGGAACGGCGAAAACCGTCTGATTCAGGCATCCAATACAACAACAGTTGTAACCTATGCGTACGGTCAGCAGGGGAGCATGTTTAAAAAAGTGGTCAATGGTGTGACCAATCAATTTGTGTGGGACGGTTTCAACATCATTGCCGAGATTTCAGGAACTTCTACTAATCTCAATGTATGGGGATTTGATATTTCTGGAACGCGGCAAGGGGCGGGTGGAGTCGGTGGTTTACTGGCGGTGATAAGAGGCAGGGAGAGCTCTCCGAGCGAGCCGTCCTTTCCGACGTATGATGCCAATGGCAACGTCACCGACTATGTCTCCACCAATGGTATCGTCGTTGCGCACTATGAATATGATCCATATGGAAATATTACGGCGGTCTCTGGCTTGAAGTCTGATGCCTTTTCCCATCGTTTCAGTACAAAACCGTTCGAAGTAGAGACGGGTCTGATTCATTATGAGTACCGGGCGTATACCCCAGTGCTTGGAAGGTGGCTCTCCAAAGATCCTTTGAAAGAATCGGGCGGGTTAAATCTATATGTATTCTGCGGAAATGATGCGATCAATAATTATGATTTGCTAGGACTCGAGTACGAGTTAGAGATTCTAGAACTTCGTATGGAAGTAATTAATGAGATGATCGAGGAAGATAAGAATGATCGCTCGGACATAGATCCATATACGAATGATGTATCTGAAAAGGAAATATACGATAATTTAACGAAGGAGATAGACAACACGTTAGACTTCCTAGATAGTTTCGCGGATTTCCTTGATTTACTATCAGGATTCGATGATATCTCCGGGATTGGGTTTGGTGACATATGGGATATGATCGAACAGCCGATGAAGGATTTTGCATACGACCAGATCGAAGAGTATAAGCCGATTACATCTTGTCCAGGAGGCAATTAATGAAAAATAACAGAAGTATATTTATTTTAGTCGGAATTCTTACCCTGTTAGTTGTCGGTGTTATTAGTATCATTGCAAAGGGAACCGCTCAGCAAGAAGAAGTTTTTATTCGTTTAAACTATCTAGTTGGCTCGGAACATGTTTCTGATTTGGCCAAATCAGAGGCTCAGAGATTTTTATCAGATGAAGTTCTTGATTGGGCTGCCAAGAAACTACAAGAACACGGAGCGAGATATAATTCGAACGAGTTGCGTGAGATGATTAAAGTAAATATTGTTCCGGAATTACCTGCTGTAATCACGATTGATCTAAAGACTCCTTATCGCAGCAATATCTATACGATTAGACAGGTTTTGGTTGAGAGTTTTCGGTTGAACGTTATGCAAAACCTGTACATGAAGCTACAGCGCAGTAATGTATTTTATAAAAAAGAAATGGCAAAACTCATCGAACAAAAACAACAAATTGAAACGGATGGTATCGATGCGAGTGAGTCAAATAAACTAGCGGCCATAAAAGAAGAAATGAGACTCCTTTTTAATGAAGCAAGAGCCAGTATCAAAGGGTTTGAGGATGGGCAAGTCATTGATGTGATAAGAGTAACGAGCAAGGAAAGACGGGAAAAAGCAGAGAAAGATGCGGGCATTGATGAGGCGCCATAAATTATTGACTTTGGCAGGGAGATTCAGGTGCTGATTCTTCATGGAAAATAACGATGAAAAAAACTGGATGGATTGTTCTTGTCGTGATCGCGGCATGGGTAGCTTTTTTGTTTGTGAAAAAGTCAGCTCGGCTCGAAACCCCTATCGAACCCGCGAGTTCTTCCATCACTCCGTCGCAGAATCCAGTGAGATCGAGGCCGTTTCCTGCCGTAAAGACAGAGCCTCCCGAGCGCATCTCGCTGCCCAAAACTATTATTCCAGAACTAAATGCCAGCTTAGCTCTCGCTCATCTGCAGCCATTGCTCGGCTGGCAGAATGCCGGAGGATATGTACCGCGCCGCCGACTGGTGGAGTCACTGGGACAAAACCTTTCCGCTGATGAAATTCGTGCGCTGGTGATGTTCCTCTATGCTAAACCGGCTCAAGTCGGGCTGGCGGAAAACGACTATAATGCGGTTGGTGATGTAGTGTTGCTCAAACTGGAAGATCAAAAGCAGTTGCCCGCTGATTATACCGATCATCTGGTCGTGATGTTTTACGATCAGTCCCGTAATCACACCTGGCGGGATTACTGCATTCAGCATCTCGGAACAGTGTATCAGCGCACGCCCGAAGAAAAACGTCCGGGGATCCGTCAGCTTTATCTGGATACGCTGGAGCCGGGTAGCAGCTTTGCCGGGACAACTCTGCTGTCCATGAAACGCAGCGCCGGCACCGCAGACCTTCCGAAAGAATTTGTCGCCGAAAAGGCGATGGCCGTAGCGTCCAGTGATGCTTTTGGCGATGCCGAGCGTCTTTCTGCGCTGCATGTCGCGGCGGAGTTCAACCATCCGGACGCGATTACTTTTGCCCGGCAGATTGTCAGTTCAAAACATACGGCCTTGTTCCGTTCCGCTTCTCTGGCCGTAATTGGTATGGCAGGAGATGAAACCGATAAACCCCTTCTCGAAAAATACGTCAAATCCTCCGACATCCGCTTGCGCGTCTCCGCCGTCGAAGCCCTTAAGAGGCTGACTCGCGAATCGACGAATTGACAGGAGTTATTCGTGATCATTCGTGTGAATTCGTGGGTAAAAATGATCCTGCTGGTCAGCTGTTGTGTATTCACGGCACAGGCGGAATTGCACTGGGAACAGAAGACCATCACTCTTCATGTGCATCCATTGCAGGTCGAAGCAAAAACAGCGTTTCATTTCACCAACACCGGTGCAGAGCCGGTTGACATCCTGTCGGTTCAAACCAGTTGCGGTTGCCTGAAGGCTGTTGCAGATGCAAACCAAATCATGCCGGGTGCAACCGGGTCTGTTGCAGCAACCTTTGACTTTCGCGATAAAACCGGCCCGCAACGCAAAAGTATCGCTGTACGCAGCAGCGACAACCCGAAACAACCGGACGTTCTCTACGTCGAGGCTAATATTCCGGAAGTGTACACGCTCGACACCCAACGGCTTGAGTGGTCATTGAACGGGAATCGAGAACCAAAAACCTGCCGAATGAAAAACCGCCTGAATGAGCCGGTACGATTGATCTCAGCATCTTCCTCATCCGGTCAATTTATCGCAGAACTGAAACCCATCCGGGACGGCTTTGAATACGAAGTGCTGGTTCGTCCAGCGGAATCCGCCGTTTCCGGTCTAGCAGTGATAACTATCCAGACGGAATGCCCTCCAGAACTTCCCGAAACCCGTTCGTACCGGCTGGATGCATGTGTGCGTTAGAGAGTCGATACGGCGCATTCAACTTATCGAGAAAACTTTTCGCTGGATTCAGAATCTTTTTAAATTTTCGCCTTTTTTGCATCACCAGCTTGTTTTAACTTCGAACGGGCTTCCAGCCCGTTACGCCAAGGAGGTTCGATGTCAAATTTGTCCCGCTTCGCCAATCCGCAGGTTTTCCGCCGCTTTTCTCCCGCACTGCTCGCCGAGTTTCTTCGCCCCGCCGAAGACGCGTTGCTCAACCGGGGAATTTCGCTTCCTTCTTTTCCAACCTCGGAAAACATGCCTTACGACCAGATTGCCAAGCTGTTTCTTCAGGCAGACCCAAACCTGATGGAACTCTATGACGCGATTCATTTGGTCAGCCGTTTGGCGATGAACAAGGGCCGTGGCGCTATTTTCGAAGTCGCAAAAGACCTGTCCGTCCGGATTCCTTCCGAGTTGTCTTCACTCTATGACCTTGCGCTCTGGGTTTGGTTGCATCACCCGGTAGTCGCGGAACGGGCCGGATTCCGACTGCAAATGCATAACGCCCGCTCGTTTCATTATTTTGCCTCTTTTCTGGAGGACAAAGCGCCAGCGTTGAAATATACCCCGGACACCATCCAGCGGTTTGCCGGGGTAATGAGTTCATTCTACAGCGGAGTCTCCAAGGGCGGTGCTGTAACGGTCATTGATGTGGCAGAGGGCGATGAACTCTGGTTGCTGATTCGCCACGGCGGCTATCTGGAACGGCACGGAGATGTAAACGATGAAACCGGGGAAGTGGCCACGGTCTGTTTCCGCGACGAAGAGTATGACGTGCTCATCTACAACACCCGTCATCGGGAACTCAAAATCCGCAATACCACCGAGGCCGCTCTTGAGCGGATGAGGTACGAGTTCGGTCAGATTTTTTTCGGCTCCGGTCATACGTTTGTTCCGCGCGAATCCTTTCCTCTGAATCTGCTTAGCGGCACAGACCATTCTTATCTGCGTACAACCAAAGTGTCCGGCATCCGCGATGTTAAACTTTCCGAGGCGCGTTTTTCTGTTCGCGGCGCTGTCACCACGATCATTCACATAAAATCAACCGACCTCCTGCAAACAGCCGATAAAGAGGGGCGTATCATTCCGGTCGGAGCGTTGCTCGTGGACTATGCAAAACTCCTTTTCCGGTTTGACGGAGAGCAGAAATACCGTTCCGTTGAACTGTTTCCGCCGAACAAATCCAGCTTCGCCCGTGAGTCCGACGCTCCCCGGGTCGAAGAATGGCTCCGTGCCGCCGGTCTTCTTCAGGGGGGCTGTGCTGATAATGCCAATGAGCACTATTTCAAGATGCTGAACGCTCATCTTAGCGCGTCCTATACGTTGAATGAATGGCGCTTTTACTTCGGCGGCACGTTTTTCCGGATTGAACCCTTTTTAAAAGATGCCGGTATGCAGGCCGCATATTGGTGTTCGCCGGATTCTGCCCGGCGGTTTGACATCCTTCGGGAAGGGGACACCGTCACGGCTCTTTCACCCGACTATGAAAACAATCCGGAATCCGAAAAACGCAGGATTGATCCGGCGGACATTCAGCTTTTCCAGCTTTGCCCCTGTGTTTTTTCCGCAAAGCTCTGCGATTGCTTCAGTGTGGAACGCAACTTCAATGCCGTAGGCGATGGGATTTACCGGTTAGGAACCATCCGGGGGCCGGATCGCCGTCGCCATCATGCCTTTTTACTTGCCCACCCGGAGCGGACTCCGCTTTCGCTGGCCCGCCAGTTGATCGGACAGGAGGGCACAGGATTGATGATGCTGTCTCCGCATTACTGCCCGGAGACGTTCGACTTTGCTTCCAGAAATAAACTTCTCTATGTTCCGCTCAATGATTTTCTCAGAGAAGATTTCGCGGTTTACCCGACGTTTGACAACTCCCTAAAACAATTCTTTGCTCTGCATGCTGAAACAGAGCTTCTTACGCAGGAACAGATTGCCGGTATCCTTGCGGTCGCTCACGAGCTGGATGGGGGTCCCCGGCTTCAGGCCCCGACACATACCACGGTTCTCAATTTGTACTGTAAAGATGGGCTTTCCGTAGCGGAAATCGAAAAGAAGTGCGCCTGCTCTCGTGGAACGGTGATTAACCGCAAGAAGGAGCTGGAACAGAGGTTAGGACGCCCGCTGAGTGAACTACGCATGTTCAGCGACCATTTTGAAAACGTGGCCTTATCGCTCTCGGATGACCGTGCGCGTCACATTAACCGAAAAGCCGCCATCAATGGGGAGTTTGAGTTTGAAAATGACTAAGACGGCATTGCCGCATTTCTGAAAATCCGCAAGTTGACCGCTGGGTGACCCGGTCAACTTGGATTTAAGCTTTTTATTATCAGGGGGTTGCAACTCGACCCCGTCACACCTGCTGACCGCCCGTGCATAGCATGGGCGTTTTTTATGCCCTTCGCGCAAACCGAAACAGTTTGCAGGAGGTTCAGCGATGCAATGTGTGACAAATGACCAACTGATTCGCGCCATCTTCACGGCGACCGATGAATCAAAAACAAAAGCTCTGGCCGTTCTCGAAGGACGCGAACCGATCAATACCGATTCCGGCCCGCTTTTACTCTCAATGGGCGAAGCCGCCGCGCTTTTGCATGTAAGCCGCGCCACACTTTGGCGAACCATTAAAGCCGGTCGCTTGCCGAAGGTGGAACTTTATCCCGGCGCGTTCCGTCTCCGCCGCTCCGACATTCTCGCCTTGGTAAATGGTAGGGACGGATCACACCTGTCCGCCATAGCTTTAGCAAAGGCGGAGAGCCGTCCGTCTTCTCCTCGCTCCACGCGCCATGCTCCCTGCTCAGCACCGGAGGTGCCCCGTGGATAACGCCCGCTTCAACCAGCTTCTCGATTCCGCCCGCAATGGCGATGAAGCATCCGTTGCTCAGCTTTGGCACGAATTCGGTTTCGACTTTCACGCCGAGACGGTTCCCAGCAACCATCAACCGTCAACCGACAACGCACTACCCGAAGGAGGCATCTAATGCTCATTCGAGTAGACACCCGCGAACAGCATCCCCTCGACTTCGACCGCTGTGCCGTTGTTCGGGATACCATTCCGACCTTTGACTACGCCATCGAGGGCGACCAGTTGCACTTTGCCGTCGAACGTAAATCACTGCCCGACTTGATTCAGTCGCTGGCCATTCAGAAAAATTACTGCCGCGAACTGAAAAAGATTCGGCGCGCCCGTGCGCTCCAGAAAATGCCGCGCATTTTTTATGTGGTCGAAGCCACCCGCGAAGACATCGAGCACTTCGACTATTCAATTTTCACCGGCGGCAGAGTGGGGCCGGACTTCATATTTCATCAGCTTTCCGAACTCGAATACTTTCACGACGTGCATGTCATCTTTTCCGGCGATGCCCTCGGCACCGCCCGCGACATCTACCGCCTGCTCAAACGCCGTGCCGAAGATTTGAAACAGCAGGAGGAAGCATGAATCCCTTTTGTGCATTCTTGTGCTTTTTGTGGCCACCACCATCCCGTGGCCCACCATCGCGCCAAGCTCTATGCCCCATGCGCTCTGCCAACCAACGCCTTTAACGAATTCAACGATTTGAACGCTTTTAACGATAAGGAAAACCATGACTGAAAAACTACACGCGAAACATTCTCCCAGCTCGCTGAAAAATAAAGAGCTCTGTCCTCATTGGGAAAACCGCCCCGGTTCATCCAAGGCCGCCGACGAAGGCACGATGATGCACGATGCCGCTGACACCGGCCATCTAGACGGCCTCAATGAAGAGCAGACCGCACAGGTTCAGCTCTGTCTGGATTATGTCCAGGCATTGGAAGAATCCATTCCGGACTGTAAGCGGTTCAATGAAATGCAGGTGGATGTCTGCGGGCTGACGTTCGGCACTGCCGACGTGATCCTGCTCGGCAAACATTCTGCCGTCGTCATCGACTACAAAATGGGCAAGGTGCCGGTGGATGATGCCTCGATCAATCCGCAAGGTTGGGCGTATGCGCTCGGCGCTTTTGATCTGTTCGGGGTGGATGAAGTGAAGGTTGTTTTCCTCCAGCCGCGCTGCGACTTGGTCACGGAGCACACCTTTACCCGTTCTGCCGATTATGTGCGGATGCAGTCACGCGTTGCTACCGTTATCATGCTTGCGGAAGACCCGGACAGTCCGTATTGCCCCCATCCGGAAAACTGTTCTTACTGCGGTGCTCAGGCCCGCTGTCCCGCGTTGGCAGCTAAAGCCATTGCAGTGATGGAACAGCTTCCCGACCGGCTTGAACTTCCGGCAATCCTCGATCCCGCGCAAATTACGCAACCGGATCAAATGGCGTTGGCGTTGCAGTTGACTCCCGTGCTGACGGCGTGGGCTGAATCAGTTCGCGCCCATGCGCTGGAAATGGTGCAGGGCGGTCAGGAAATCCCCGGCTACGAACTGCGCTACCGCTCAGGGCAACGAGTCATCAAAGAACTGGTTGCTGTCTGGGACATCATCCATGCGGAGTTTGCCGTTCCGCTCGAAGAATTTCTTCCCGCCTGCTCGATCTCAGTCACGGCGCTTGAAACCGCCGTTAAGAAATCCCAAGCGCGAGGGAAGGGAGCCGAAGCCGTCAGGAAAATGAACCAGCTGCTCACCGCCGAAGGGCTCTGTGTGTCCGGTTCTGAAGTTTCCTATCTGGCTAAGGAGAAAAAGTAATCACCAACGTAAGGGCAATCCCTGTGGTTGCCCCATTTGAATAACAAAACAACAAGGAGAAATACAATGACTACGACATCGTTCAAGAAAACCAAACCGACCACCGCAGAATCGGAGAGTGGAAGCGGCATCCCTGCCGCTGTCCCCGCAGTTGTCCCTAAAACTGACAACCATCAACTGACAACCATGAACTCAGAA
>CAZSSI010000012.1:0-6771 GCA_964609345.1 uncultured Verrucomicrobiota bacterium
TTTGCTTTGCAGGCGGGGCACATTCCGTCAGCAGCTGTACAGGCCGGGCAAGCGGCTTTTACTGCGGCAGGCTTGTCTGCACAACTGCCTTTTGTATCAGCGGGAGTTTTAGACATGGCATACGCTGAAACGGTCAGCGTGGTGATCAATAGGGTAATAACGAACTTTTTCATGATTCCTCCTTGTTGTTTACGGGCTTCATGGTATCTGTCCATGCCTTCTTAGTCAAACAGCCGGATGGTTTTGTTCCGGACTTTATTTAAGAAAAATAATCCATAAAAAATTTGACGGAGGTGGGGCGAGGTGACATAAATTGGAGCCAAGAAGGGCGGAATGGAGTATGAATACAGTCGAATCAAAGGTTGAAGAGCTGTTCGTAGGGTCCTTCCATCACTCGCTGGATCCCAAACGCAGGCTGATTATTCCGTCGGATTGGCGCGCCATGATGGGTGAAACGCCCCGTTTGTATGTTTTTCCTCACCCGGAACGTAAGTGTCTTTATCTTTACACGCTGGCAGAAATGAATCGCCGTTTGCGGCAGTTGCGCGAATCGAGTGCGGTGGATGCTCAGGATGAGCAGGCGGTGCGCGCGATGACGGCCTCTGCCGACGCTCTGACTGTGGATGTGCAAGGCCGGGTTCGAATTAAGGATGAACTGCTGGCGCACGTTGAAGTCCAGAGCAAGGTGGTTCTGGTCGGCACGCTTACCCGCATTGAGATTTGGAGTGAAGAACATTTTGACATGGCGCTGCCCGCCGTTTCGGCGCTGGCAGAGAGCACTTTTTACGGAGGCTACTAGGAGACGGCATGAGCATGAACAGCATTGCAAAATACATGTACTTCTCGCGGGCGATTGATTTGACGCCTGAGAAGGACCGTTATCTCCGGCTGCCGGACAGCGGGATGCGTCGCACGGTGCTGATGACTCCGAACCGGGCGGCGACATTTTCGTCTGCCTGCTCGCGCCGTGTGATTGGAATGTTGACGGTCTAAAAGGGGAGCTATGCATGTACCGGTATTGCTGAACGAGACAATGAACCTGCTGGTGACGAACCCGGCAGGTATCTACATCGACGGCACACTTGGACGCGGCGGACATGCAACGGAGATTTTGAAGAGGCTTTCGCCGGAAGGGCGGTTGATCGGACTGGATCGCGATGCGGAGGCCATTGAACAGACGAAAGAGATTTTGAAGCCCTTTGGCGATCGGGCGGTACAGATACACGGAAATTTTGCGGATATGAAAAAACTTTGCGGACAGATTGGTGTGACAGCAGTGGACGGGGTTCTCCTCGACCTAGGCGTCAGCTCTCCGCAACTGGATGTCGCGGAGCGCGGGTTCAGCTTTGCCAAGGACGGGCCGCTGGATATGCGTATGGATCGCACACAGGGCCGTTCCGCCGCTGATTTAGTAAATGAGGATGACGAGGAAACTCTGGCAAATCTGATCTACCGACTGGGTGAAGAGCGCGACTCCCGCCGGATTGCGCGGGCGATTGTGCTGGCGCGGCAAAAAGGCCGGATCGAGCGGACGCTGAAGCTGGCAGAAATTGTGGAGCAAGCTAAAGGCGGGCGGCGCGGCCCGACTCATCCGGCGACGCAGACGTTTCAGGCGTTGCGTATGGCGGTTAACACCGAGCTGGAGAGTTTGGATGCAGGCCTCGAGGCCGGACTGGCGATGTTGCATGAAGGTGGGCGGATGGCTGTGATTACGTTCCACAGTCTGGAAGACCGTCCGGTGAAGGAATTTTTTAAACGCCATACCGTGAAGTACGAATCGCTTCAGCAGGGTGGAGAAAAACTGGTTTATGACGAACCGGCTGTACGGCTACTGACAAAAAAGCCGCTGACAGCCTCAAAACAGGAATTAGTGGATAATCCGCGTTCGCGCTCAGCCAAACTGCGCGCGGCGGAAAGGGAGAAAGCAGCATGAAAAAAAGACAGAGAACAGGAAACCGCAAAGCCCAGGTTCGAATACCCTTTCCGGTGGTATTAGCCAATTTTCTGGTTTTTGTGGCCGTATTCGGTCTCAGCTATGTCTGGCTGTGCGCCCGCTGTGACACGCTTGGGCAGGATATCAAAAAGTTGGAATCCGTTCAGCGCGACTCCCGCCGGTTGCTGAACAACGAAAAGGATCGTTGGTCCAGCCAGATGTCGCCAGCCAGCCTGGACCGGGCGCTTAAACGGCATAAACTTGCGATGCGTCTGCCTGACGAACAGCAGATTGTGCGCGTCCGCAACGGCGCGATTACGCCGGGCGCGGCGTTGGCCTACAACAAATAGTTTTACGATGGACGTCTATGGATGAAATATAAAGGGAGAACGATATTAACATCCGCCGTGATCGCGGTGGTGTTTGCGGGGCTGGGTGTTCGCCTGGCCTTTTTGCATTTACGCCCCTCTTCCGGAACCATGGCGCGTATTGAAAACGCCCGGCGGCTTGAGCAGGAAACCCGCGGCCCGCGCGGACGAATTCTCGACCGCAACGGCAACATGTTGGCGGTGGATATTGCCGCCAAGAACGTCTGTGTCGATCCAAAATTTATTCTAAAGAACGGTGATATCAATGTTCTCTGTACGGCTTTATCCAGTCAGCTTTCAATGGATCGTTCCCTTGTGTGGGATCTTCTCAATCAGCCGGATCGCCAGTATGTGCGAATTCAGAAATTCATGCGCGAAGAGGCAGTCGATCCATTGCGGAAAATGAATTTGAAAGGCCTTATTTTCGAAGATGTACCGCTTCGTGACTATCCCAAAGGCGTGCTGGGTGCACACGTAATCGGCTATGCCAACTACGAGGGCGTCGGCAGTGCCGGCACCGAACAGCGCATGAATTCCAAGTTGCAGGGCGTTGCCGGTTTGCGTATCAGCCAGAAAGATGGTCGGCGTCGCGAAATTTATGGTCGCCGGACCGTGGACATTGAAGCTCAGTCTGGCGCGGATGTGTATTTGACCATTGACCAGCAGATCCAGCATTTTGCCGAAGTGGCACTCGATAATCTAATGGCCAAATATCACCCCAAAGCCGCATGGGCCATCGTGCAGAATGTGCGTACCGGCGAAATTCTGGCGATGGCTTCACTTCCGACCTTCAATCCCAACCGGTTCAGCACGGCGCCTGCGGAATGGATGCGCAACCGCGCCATCAATTATACCTACGAGCCGGGATCAACCATGAAGGCTATGATCGTCGCTTCGGCACTCGACTGCGGGGCCGTGCGCGAAACAGATGTTTTTGACTGTGAAAACGGAGCGTGGTTTTATGGCGGAGCCGTTCTTCATGACTCGCATCCTGAAGGTCGGTTGACCGTGGCTGACATCATAAAAAAATCGAGTAATATCGGTGCGGCCAAAGTAGCCCTCCGAATGGGCGATGCGAAAGTCTATCAATCGTTGCGTGCCTTTGGCTTCGGCGATCGCACAGGGATTGATCTTCCGGGTGAAGATGCCGGTATCCTCTGGAAAACAGACCGCTGGCAAAAAATGAGCATTACCCGTATTGCGATGGGACACGAAGTACTGGTTACTTCAATGCAGATTTTGAATGCCGTCAGTACGATCGCCAATGATGGAATTCGGATGCGTCCATTTATTATCCGCAAGGTGGTGGATAAAGACGACAACACAGTTCTTGCGGCACAGCCGGAGGCGTTGAGTCGGCCGATTCGTCCCGAAGCAGCGAAACAAATGCGCCGCCTGCTGGCACGCGTTACGCAGCCCGGCGGAACCGGTACTCGGGCCGCACTGCCGGGTTATTTGGTGGGTGGGAAAACCGGTACCGCTCAGAAAGTGGATTTGGAAAACGGCGGGTATTACCGCAACAAATACATCTCCTCTTTTGTCGGTTTTCTGCCGGTTGAAAATCCGGCCATCAGCATTATCGTTGTGGCAGACGAACCTCAGCAGGGTGGCTATTACGGCGGAACCGTTTGCGGTCCATATTTTCAGGAAATTGCTGACCAGACCGTGCGCTACCTGCGTATTCCGCCCGAAGGATTCACCACCGAATATTTGACAGAGATTAATGTCGGCGGCTCCGGCGAAGAAAACGTTTCCGACTGAGAAAACCATGAACCTGAACGAACTGCTAAGCGGCATTGAAACCGTGGAAGTCACCGGAGACACATCCTGCGACATCAGCGGTATTGTGTATGACTCCCGCCGTGCTACGCCGGGTTCTCTTTTCGTTGCGTTGCACGGCGAGAAAGCAGATGGAACCACCTATGTGGAGGACGCGATTCATCGCGGCGCGGCAGCGGTTGTTTCGCAGACGCCTTGTGCCTCCGGCGGAAGTTTTCCGTGTATTCAGGTGGCCGATGCACGACTGGCACTGGCCGGACTGGCTGGCGTCTTTTTCGATCATCCGTCTGCGCGTCTTTGCACAATCGGCATCACAGGAACCAACGGAAAGACGACGGTCAGTTTCATGTTGCGCGAAATCTTTAAAGCCGCCGGACGGCGGCCCGGCCTGCTCGGCACCGTGCGCTACGAAATCGGCGACCGCGTTATTCCTGCTTCGCGTACGACGCCGGAAGCGCCCGATCTTCAGTATATGTTTGCGCAGATGGAGCGCGCCGGATGTGACAGCGCGGTGATGGAAGTCTCTTCGCATGCGCTGGCTCAGCATCGGGTGGATGGAATTCTTTATGATGCGGCGATTTTCACCAACCTGACGCAGGATCATCTCGATTATCATGGTACGATTGAAGAATACTTCAATGTCAAAGCCCGCCTCTTCAATCAGGTTCGGCGGTTTGCGGTTATCAACTGTGACGATCCGTGGGGTCGTCGCCTGCTTAGCGAGAAAAAGTTTCTGGCCGGACTGATTTCTTACGGATTTGCAGAAGGTGCCGCTGTGTGTGGTCTTAATCCTGTTACCGATGCCCGCGGTTCACGGATGCATGTCCAAAGCCCGTGGGGTAATGTCGAAATTAATTTGAGCCTCATCGGACGGTTCAATCTGTATAACGCGCTGGCCGCTTTTTCCGCAGCAGCTGCTCTGGGCATACCGATTGTTATCATCGCCAAAGCACTGGCCGAAATGCAGTGTGTTCCCGGTCGTCTTGAAGCCGTTGAAAACCATAAAGGGAAGCGGGTCTTTGTGGATTATGCGCACACTGACGACGCGCTGCTCAACGTTCTCGAAACTCTGCGCGAAATTACTCCCGGCAAATTGGTCGTTGTCTTTGGCTGCGGCGGCAACCGCGACAAAGGCAAGCGCCCTCTGATGGGAAAGGTCGCCGCGCGGCTGGCCGATTATTCCGTCATCACGAACGACAATCCGCGCAACGAGGTTCCTGAAAAAATCGCCGCCGAAATCGCCGCCGGGTTTGATTCCGAACGGAAGTACGAAATCATTCTAGACCGCAAGGTGGCCATTGCGCGAGGTCTGGCGCTGATTGGTAAGAAAGACATCCTTCTTGTCGCGGGCAAGGGTCACGAAAACTATCAGGAATTTAACGGCGCGATCTTTCCGTTCGACGACCGTGAAGCTGTTCGGGAGGCGCTCTGATGGAACGGGTGAAATATAGCGCGATGGAATGCGCCGCATGGGTTTCCGGCGACTGGAAAAATTCAGAAACAAATTTTCCGATCCGCGGCATCTGCCACGATACGCGCACCTTAAAGCCGGGTGATGTGTATATTGCCATCAAAGGCGCGACGCATGACGGACACAACTTTGTCACGCAGGCGGCGGGGAAGGGCGCGGCGGGGATCATCGTTGAAAAGGAATTTCCAAATATCGAAATTCCTCAGATGGTTGTTCCCAATACGATGGCCGCGTTGTGGGCGCTGGCCGCCGGAGTGCGCAGTCGTTGGGCCGGTACGATAGTCGGCGTCACCGGTAGCGTTGGTAAAACCACCGTCAAGGAGATGATCGCTTCCGTGCTGTCACAAAAAGGAACCGTCGCTAAAACGCTTGGCAACTGGAATAACGACATCGGCTTGCCGCTCAGTATGCTGGCTGCCGACCGCAATGCGGATTTTTTTGTTTTCGAACTCGGCATGAACCATCCAGGCGAAATCGCTCCGCTGGCTGGACTGCTCAAGCCGGACTGGGCGGTCATTACAGAAATCGGGAAAGCACACATTGAGTTTTTCCAGGGACTGAACGGCATTGCGGAAGAGAAGGCCTCGCTACTGGCTTACGCCGACAACGCGCTGCTCGACGAAACGTCGGAATGGTTCGAGCTGTTTCGGTCAAAATGCAAAGGCCGTATCGTCACGTTCGGCAGCGAACCGTTCACCTTCATTCCGTCGTTGCCGGGTGAACACATGATCCGCAACTCGCGCCGCGCGGCGGCGCTCGGTCTTGCGCTGGGAGTTTCTCCGGAAGCGGTTCAGACCGGACTGTCTGCTTTTCAGTCTGCGCCGATGCGCTGGGAGCGGACACTGCATAACGGAATTGTTTTCATCAACGACGCCTACAACGCCAATCCGCTTTCCATGCGTGCGGCGCTCACAACATTTGCGCAACTGCCGTGCGAAGGGCGGCGGTTCGTCGTGCTCGGCGGCATGCGAGAGCTTGGCGCACAGGGCGAAGCCGAACACCGGGAGCTGGGGCAGTTCATTGACACGTTGAAGTTCGATAGCGTTATTACGATTGGAGAGGCTGGCGCGCAGATTGTTTGCGACAGCATGGTCGGTCTCGAAAAAATCGCGGTGGTGGACATTTTGCGTACACACCTCCGTACCGGTGACATGGTGCTTTTCAAGGCGTCACGCGGCGAAAAGCTCGAAACTATTTTAGAAGAACTAAAAACCAAAATT
>CAZSSI010000012.1:6871-17622 GCA_964609345.1 uncultured Verrucomicrobiota bacterium
GGCGTCACGCGGCGAAAAGCTCGAAACTATTTTAGAAGAACTAAAAACCAAAATTGAATTGCCGCAAAAGATCGCATAGATCGCAAAAAGGAGAGAGGGATGAATGATGTTATGAAGCTTTGTGACACAGTTCGTGAAACTGCCTATGCGATCCATAAGTATCATGCGCACGGACATCTCGAAAAAGTTTATGAAAATGCGTTGGTGCATCGCCTGCGGAAGGCCGGATTGGATGTAAAACAACAATGTCCGTTAAAAGTTTATGATGAAGATGGAGCTGAAATTGGAGATTATTTTGCCGATCTGATTGTTGAAAACAGCCTGATCATTGAGCTCAAAGCCTCAAAGACCATTGCAGACGAACATAGGGCTCAGTTAATTGGCTATTTGAGGGCATCTGGGGTTGAGCATGGGTTGCTGATAAATTTTGGCTCCTATCGTTTTCAGATCAAAAAATACGCGCTGAGATCCCCTTCTGAATCTTTTGCAGGGAATCTCACATCCTTTTTACTGTCAATTTTTGCGTTCTCTGCGATCTTTCGCGGCTAATTTATTCAGGAGTTAAATATTATGCTTTACTGGTTGTCCCAATTTACCGATGTGTTTTCGCCTTTGCGGATGTTCCGCTATATCACCTTCCGCGCCGTGCTGGCCGCCGGAACCGCCTTTATTCTCTGTCTGATCATCGGCCCGTGGCTGATCGAAAAACTGCGCGTGGTCAAATTTGGCGAACTGCGCGAAGACGACCGGGTGGCCGGTCTGGAACGTAAAGCCAAGGTCGGCACTCCGACGATGGGTGGACTGATGATTATTTTCAGCACAGTCGCTGCGACGGTACTGTGGGCCGAACCGGGCAATTTTTTCATGCTCTGCGCACTGACCACTTTTTGTTTCCTCGGTGTGCTTGGATTTGTTGATGATTACGCCAAAATCAAAAAGGCAAAAGGTCTTTCGCCGCGCATGAAACTGGTAGCGCAGGCCGGCTGGACGGCTCTGCTGTTTTTCGCGCTTTGCTCGAACCCGGAAACCTGTGTGCGCACCCAGCAACTCATGGTTCCGTTCATGAAGCATCCGTTGATTTTATCCATGGGTTGCTTTGGTACGCTGGCATTCCTTTTTCTTGTACTGGTTGGTTCTTCCAACGCCGTGAACCTAACGGACGGACTTGATGGACTGGCGATTGGCTGTACCAACTCGGCGGCGGCGGCCTATCTGGTGATGGCCTATGTGGCTGGGCACTTTGCTTTTGCCGAATATTTACAGGTTCCGTTCGTGAAAGGCTGCGGTGAACTGGCCGTTTTTTGCGGCGCATTGCTCGGCGCGGGGCTTGGCTTTCTGTGGTTCAACTGCCATCCGGCCCGTGTGTTTATGGGCGATACCGGAAGCCTGGCCATCGGCGGTGGCATTGCGGCGGTCGCCATTTTGATTAAACAGGAACTAGTGCTCGTCATCGTCGGCGGCGTATTCGTCATGGAAGCTGCCAGCGTGCTGATTCAACAAAGCTGGTTTAAGATTACGAAACGGATGTACGGCGAAGGACGGCGCGTTTTCCGCTGTGCGCCGCTGCATCATCATTTTGAATTCATCGCCCGCGACCGCGCGGCGGCGGCGGGTCGTTCCGTTGGCGCGGCGGAAAACATGATCACCATCCGCTTCTGGATACTCTCCATCATCTTCGCTCTGATCGGCGTCGCCACGCTGAAGATACGGTAAAGTTGGGCGCAGGTTTGTATGAAGCAGAAAAAACAAGCCGTTGAAATTACAGTCAGTGTTGACGGCTTGCTTATGACTTTTTGTGCCGGGCTGGGTCTCGCCACCCTGATGGGGTTTTTGGGAAAGCTGCACTGGACGCTGGATCTTTTTTCGCACTTCCGGGTGCAGTATTTTCAGCTTTGTCTGCTGCTGTCCGGATTTTTTCTCTGGCGGCGTCACTATAAGAAGCTGGTCGTCTGTCTGCTTCTGGCGCTGATCAATTACGCGTTCGTTCTGCCGTTTTATTTCGGGAAACCTGGCTCAGCGGAAAAAACAGAAAAACCGGTTCGGGCGATGCAGTTGAATATTCATTCCGGCAACCGTGACGTCGGGAAAGTGCTGGCGGCCGTGAACGAATACAACCCCGATTTGATTTTGCTCGAGGAAGTGACGCCGAAGTGGGAAATCGATCTGCACGAACTCAACTCGAAATATCCTTACCGGATATCCCGTCCGCAATCAGACTGTTTCGGAATCATGCTACTTAGCCGATTTCCCTTTCGCTCGAGCGAAATTCTTTGCGTCGGCAATGATTATCTTCCGACCATTCGTGCGGAAATCGAAACTTCTCAAGGGGCTATTTCCTTCATCGGCATCCATCCGTTACCTCCTATCGGCGCTCTCTATTCAGCTGCGCGCAACCAGCAGCTCGAAGCGCTTTCGGAACTGGTCAAAAAACAAGTGTATCCTGTCCTGCTTGCAGGCGATCTGAATGTCTCGCCGTGGTCAATGTACTTCACGGCCCTGCTACAGAAGAGCGGGCTGAAGAACAGTATGCAGGGTTTTGGATTTCAGCCCAGCTGGCCCTGTAATAATCCGTTTATGCGCATCCCGATTGACCATCTGCTGCATTCCCCTGAAATTATCGTCCGTTATCGCGCCGTTGGCACTGACGTCGGCTCAGATCACTCGCCAGTCATCATTGATTTTACACTGAAGCAGAAAACGAAGTCGTGAAGCTGATTTCAAACGGTGCTGCAATTTAGATAGACAGCGGACGCGGCAGTTCTAATATCTGCGCCATGCATAAATATGGAAAAGCTCTGGTGGTCGGGTGCGGACGCAGCGGGCGTGCCGCCGAGGCGTTGCTACGTTCCGAAGGTACAACAGTCGCCAGTATTTCTCAGGAAATCACGCCGGATTACCGCTTCGAGGATCTGCATTTCAATCCCGATGTAGCCATTATCAGTCCCGGCTTCTCTCTGAATCATCCGTGGATAAAAGAGTTGGTCAAACACGGCATCCCGTTGCTTTCAGAGCTAGAGCTGGGTTGGTCGCGGCGGCACTGTCCGGTGATCGCTGTGACTGGATCCAACGGTAAGAGCACGGTTGTGAAATGGATTGTTGAGTCTCTGGCACAGGATGGTCAGACAGCGGTGCCGTGCGGCAATTACGGTTTTCCAGTTTGTGCCGCCGTGATGCTGCCGGAAGTGCCGAACTGGTTGGTGATTGAGATCAGTTCGTTCCAACTTGAAACGGTACAGGAGTTTCGTCCGGAGATAGGCCTGCTACTCAATGTTCTGCCGAATCACCTCGACCGCCACGGAAGTATGGATATCTACCGCGACCTCAAGCTCCGTCTGTTTGAAAAAATGGCCGAAACCGACACGGCGATTCTCCCTCTCGATCTTCCCGTGAAAATGGAAGGTAGAGTCATTAAAACCTTCGGTACGGAGCCTGTGGCGGATTTTTGTTATCAAAACGGACGGGTCGGCGAGATCAATCTAAACGGGACCCGGTTTGCAAACGAAATCCTCGGCGCGGCGGGCGCGGCGGTGGCCGCTGTCTGCGCATCCTGCGGCATTTCCCCAACGGCGGTAGAGGCCAGCGCACGGGTTTTTGAGCCGCTTCCGCACCGGACGGCGCTGGTAGCGGAGATTAAAGGGGTGAAATACGTGGACGATTCCAAGGCCACCAACATCGCCGCTATGTGCGCGGCAGTCAAAATGTGTGCAGGAAAGGTGCATTTGATTGCCGGCGGACGGGTTAAAGAGACTGATTTCAGTTTGGCAAAAGATTTACTGGCGCAGCGGGTTTCACATCTATATCTTATCGGGGAAGCATCGGGTATGATGCAGGCTGCGTGGGGAGACGCGGTTCGGTGTATTTCCTGTGGAACGTTAGAAAATGCGGTAATAGCCGCACAGAAACAGGCGAAACACGGAGAAACCGTTCTTCTTTCCCCTGCGTGTACCAGTTTTGATCAGTTCCGCGATTTCAACGAACGCGGCGATTGTTTCGCCGCCGCCGTTCGCGGGCTGACCGAAAAGGTGTGAGTGTATGAAACGGGTAAGGTTAGTAGTGAAGGAGTCTCTAAAATGAAGTCGAAGGTTGTCGGGTTTCGGGTTCTGGTTATGCACGTAGCAATGCTGACTGGGTTTTCACTGATGCAAGGGTGCGCAATGTTTAAATCCAGCAGTGCGCCAAAGGATCAACCGGTAGTTCTTCCGGCCGCTCCTGAAGCGACCGAGGTCATAGTTCCGCCTGTTGTCGCCGCTCCCGCAGCTGATAAAATGCACAACGTTGAGAAGGGCGAAACACTTTCGTCCATCGCTTCCTCGTACGGCGTATCCTGGAAGAAGCTGGCTGAATGCAACAACATCGCCAATCCCAATCAGTTGAAGGTTGGACAGGAACTTCGTATTCCCGGAACATCGGGATCTTCTGTTTCCGGCGCACCGGCCAAACACACGACTCCGGTTTCCAGCCGTCCGATTCCTGGCGCAATCAAACAAGGTTCTTCTTACACAGTTCAGAAAGGTGATACACTTTCGAGCGTTGCCAAGCGTTGCGGCCTGACCGTTAGCGAGCTCAAAACAGCAAACAGCCTCACGAGCGACAGTCTTGCCGTCGGCAAGAAACTGACTGTTCCGAAGAAGGGTGCTGCTGTTAAGGCTCCTGCCAAGGCGACCCCCGCTAAAGCCGCAGATCCTGCGGTTGAGAAGAAGTCTGCCGCCGCTCCGCTTCCGGCTCCGGCTCCGCTCGCGGACTCTTCTCCGGCTACAGCACCGGCTGCCGCACCGGCGACCGGTACGGATCCATCTGTAGCTCCGGTTGCTTCCGCCGCCGCAGCTCCGGTAGCTAAGCCTGCCAGTGCTCCGGTTTACGAACATGTTCTTTATCCTGGCGAAACGCTGGATGATGTCGCTCGTCAGTACGGCAGTTCGCAGCAGGAAATCATGAAGCTGAACAACATCACCGATCCTTCCTCAATCAAGCCCGGCACCAAACTGCTGGTTCCGATTCCGGAATAATTGTTCGGGCGGTTATGAAAAGGGACGCCTTGCTGGCGTCCCTTTTTTTTCATTCTCATTCCGGAACCTTCATGGAATAGTCCAGTCATGCAACGAACCATCACTGTACTGATTGCTGCGGTGCTCCTTCTGGTCACCATCGGCGTGGTCATGCTGTATAGCGCCAGCATGGTTCGCGGCGATTCCGATTTCCATGACACGGCTTATTTCGTCAAACGGCAGGGGATTTGGATGCTGTTGTCTATGGTGGCCGTCGTGGGTTGCACCCAGATGAAGCTGAGCTGGTTTCGAACGGCTGCGTTGCCGCTGGCTGCCGTCTGTTTATTGATGTTGGTGCTGGTGCGGATTCCTCATATCGGAATCGAAGTGAACGGGAGCTGGCGCTGGCTTCAGCTTGGGCCTTTACGGATTCAACCGTCTGAATTCTCAAAGATCGGTATCATCCTTGCCTCGGCCTGGTGGATTTCCCGCCGCCGACGTTATATGCACACGTTTAAGCGCGGCGTTGTTGTGCCGATTGCAGGGCTCGGAGTCTTCGCTATGTTGCTGATGATCGAGCCGGATTTCGGCACGACGGTGCTTGTCGGGCTTGTAACGATGGCTTTGCTTTATATTGGCGGAGCGCTACCGCGCTATCTGATTGGTTTCGCCGGTGCCGGCGCTGGCGCGCTGGCGGTGTTGCTGGCACATAATGCAAATCGTATGCAGCGCATCATGGCGTTCCTTGATCCGGAAAAATATGCGCAGGAAGAAGCGTGGCAGCTCATCAACGGGCTTAATGCCTTCGCTTCGGGCGGAGCCTATGGCACCGGACTCGGCAACAGCATTCAGAAATATCATTACCTGCCGGAGGCTCACACCGACTTCATTTTGCCGATCATCGGCGAAGAGTTCGGTCTGGTTTCCACTCTCATCGTTCTGTTTCTTTTCGTTATCATTTTTATCTGTGGACTGCGAATTGCCGCCCGCGCCTCCGACGACTTCGGCCGGTTTACCGCACTGGGCATCACGCTGATGATCACGTTTCAGGCGGTCATCAATCTGGCTGTCGTGACCGGTTGTATGCCAACCAAAGGACTGGCTCTGCCCTTCATCAGCTATGGCGGATCGAGTCTGCTTGTCTCGGCGGTGATGATTGGCATTCTGATTAACGTAGCGCACACCGCACACGACCCGAAGGTGAAAACCCGCACAGCGCTCTTCAAAGATCGACGCCGAACGGCTTAAGATATTTTCCGGCGGACAGTTAAAACGCACGGTCGGCGCGTTGTGTCTGGATTTTGAGCCGCTGTACCAGCAACGGTTTTTCGAGCTGTTTATAGTCCACTTCAGCCATTGAGAGTTCCTTTCGCTCCGACTATATTCATTCAACAAAATGAACACCTCTGGAAAAAAAGTGGACGAACGCCGCCTCGACGGGCAGATCGAGCGGGCCGTTTTCCGCAACGAGGAAAACGGTTACGCCGTTCTGCGCGTCAAAGTCCGCGGGCACAAAGACCTCGTCACGGTTGTCGGCACGGTTTCGAGCGCCAATCCCGGCGAGTGGCTGGCCGCCGACGGCGAATGGATCACCGACACACACTACGGACAGCAGTTTAAAGCTGAGGCGATGCGGATTTCCCAGCCCGATACGCTCGACGGCATCAAAAAATTTCTCGGCTCCGGCATGATCCGCGGCATCGGCAAAGAATATGCCGAACGGCTGGTGCAGGCTTTCGGGCGCGACGTGTTTGACGTGATCGAAAACTCGTCGGCCAAACTGCTCAAGGTCGAAGGCATTGGGCCGGGCCGCCGCGCCAGCATTCGTGCGGCGTGGGCGGAGCAAAAGGGCGTTCGCGAGATCATGAGTTTTCTTTTCAGCCACGGCGTCAGCACTGCGCGTGCTTTCCGGATTTATAAAACCTACGGCGAACGTTCCATCGAACTGATTCAGCGCGACCCGTACTGCCTGGCGCGCGACATTCATGGCATCGGCTTTCTGATTGCCGACGGCATCGCGCAGAAACTCGGTATCGCCAAAGATTCCGAACTGCGCGCCCGCGCCGGAATTGAATATGTCCTGCAGGAACTGACCACCAGCGGACACTGCGCCGCGCCGCGCGGCGATTTGCAGAGCAAAACCGTCGAGCTGCTTGATATTTCGCCGGAACAGATTTCCGGTGCGCTCGACTGGCTGATCAGCGAAAAGCGGCTCATCCTGGACGAAGACCGGCAAGGTCGCGCGCTAGTTTATCTGCCGAAGCTGTACTTTGCTGAATGGGCTTTCGCCAAAAAACTGACCGAACTGAATTACGGCAAACATCCCTGTCCGAAGATCGACTTTGAAAAAGCGCTGGAGTGGGTGCAAAAGAAAACAAAAATCCAATTGTCGGAAAACCAGTGCGAAGCGCTGCGCCTTGCCGTGCAGGCTAAAGTGATGGTTATTACCGGCGGGCCCGGCGTCGGTAAAACCACGCTCGTGAATTCCATCATTCAGGTTCTGGCGGCGAAGAAACTGACGGTGGTACTTTGTGCGCCGACGGGCCGTGCCGCGAAGCGACTGAGCGAAACGACCGGCTTGGAAGCCAAGACCATTCACCGGCTCTTGATGTTTAATCCCGGCACCGGCGGCTTCCGGCATAACGAAAATAAGCCGCTTTCAGGCGATGTGTTTATCATCGACGAAGCCAGCATGATCGATCAGGTGCTGGCATATCAACTATTGCAGGCGATTCCACAGCGCGCGGCGGTGATATTTGTCGGCGACGCCGACCAGCTTCCGTCGGTCGGGCCGGGCAGGGTACTTTGCGACATCATCGCTTCCGGTGCCGTGCCGGTTGTCGCGCTCACGGAAATTTTCCGGCAGGCCGCCGAAAGCCGGATCGTTACCGGCGCGCACCGTATCAACCACGGACAGCTTCCGGAGTTTCCGGAAGAGGGCGACAAATCGTCTGACCTATATTTTGTCGAAGCCGAAGAGGCGCAGAAGGTAATCGGCGTGATCAGTAAAATGGTCAGCGAATCGCTTCCGCAGCGGCTCGGCTTTAATCCGATTGAAGATATTCAGATTCTGACACCGATGCAACGCGGCGAGCTCGGCGCGCGCAATTTGAATCAGGTGATGCAGGGACTGCTGAATCCGGCGGGCCGTGAAATCGAGCGTTTTGGCATGGTGTTCCGCGAAGGCGACCGTGTGATGCAGACTGAGAACGACTACGACAAGGAAGTTTTTAACGGTGACCTCGGACGCATTGTGGCGATTGATGAAGAACAGCGCGAAGTCGTCGTTAAGATTGATGATCGCCGTGTGAAATATGAGTTCCGGGAGTTGGACGAACTGGTGCACGCCTACGCCGTTACCATCCATAAATCACAGGGCAGTGAATATCCCTGCGTCATCATACCGGTTCACACCCAGCACTTTGTCATGCTCCAGCGCAGCCTGCTCTACACCGCCGTCACCCGCGCCAAAAAATTCGCCGTCCTTGTCGGAACGAAAAAAGCGATGGGTCTGGCCGTCAGTCGCGCCGAATCCCGCGAACGTGTCACGACGTTGAAGGAACGGCTTCAGAGTCAAAAATGAAAACAACAACTAAACTGGGAGTCACGATTATGATCTTTGGATTTTTAGCGAATCTGTTTTCGTGCGGTGCGGCGGATAAGACCAATATTCCCGTGCTAGTGCAAAGCGGCGCGTTGATCATCGACGTCCGGACGGCGGGCGAGTTTTCAGGCGGAACCATTCAGGGGGCTGTGAACATTCCGTATGACGAGATCGCCGCACGAATCGGGAAGGTTGAAGCCGATAAGAGTCGGTCGATCATCGTTTATTGCCGAAGCGGCGCGCGCTCTGCGGCCGCCAAAAAATCACTGGAGCAGGCGGGCTACACGCAGGTGATCAACGGCGGCGGTTTTTCTGCCATGCGCAAACTTCTTGGCCAATAGTTTCCAATTATTGGGAAACGGCTCGTTCGGCCTGTCCCGCCATAGCCTCTTGGGCGACGGCGGAAAAACTCGCCCCACCTTGGAATATCATAGGGAGGGCGACGCCTCCGGCGGAGCCGAATCCCGCGAACGAGCCACAACATTGAAGGAACGGCGTCAGAGTCAGAAGTAGAGTGAGTTGTAGCCGCGATCCGTGATCGCGGTTTAGCGAAATCCGAGGTCAAGGACCTCGGCTACAATGTGGAACGACTACTTCGCCGCCTGTTGCATGAAGAAGTTGGTTTTCTTTTCGTAGCCGATGGTGGTGCTTTCATTGTGGCCGGCGTGGACGATGACGTCACCGGGCAGGGCGGCCAGTTTTTTGAGCGACTGTGCGAGAATACGTCCGTCGCCGCCGGGCAGGTCGGTGCGTCCGCAAGTTCCTTTGAAAAGAGTGTCGCCGGTGAAGATGACTTTTTCCTGCTCGAAATAATAACAGACGCCGCCGCGTGTATGGCCGGGGGTCTCCAAACATTGGAAACTGAGATCGGCGATTTTCCAATTTTTGGAAGTTTCCGGATGAATGAATTCGGTGGCGGGTTTTCCGGGGACTGGATAATAAGGCAGGATCTGGTTTTGCTGGCCGAAAGCCCATTTAAAATCTTCGGCGTGGATGTAAACCGGCGCAGGGTGGGCGGCATGCAGTTCGGCGAGGGCGCAGAGGTGGTCGGCGTGGCCGTGGGTTAGAAGGTAGGCGGCGACGGTAAGTCCATTTTTCCGGAGCACGGCCTCTATGTTGGCGGCGTCGTGGCCGGGGTCGATGACGAGCGCCTGTTTTGCATCACCCCAGACGATGGCGCAGTTTACTTCAAAGGGACCTACGGAGAGAATTTCAACATTCATGCGGCAGAGAATAGGCAAGGCAGACGCGGCATAAAAGCGGGAACGCAAAGAATCTCGCTACCGGACGCAGTTTTATGGGTTAGGGGGTTGACTTGAATGAGTCGTTTCTTCAGTCTCTGCGAAATTTTAACCAGATTCGATGGCCGATAACTTAATGGAGGATTGAAAAATGACAGCACCGACGAAAAACAAAAAGCTACTTAACTGGGTGGCGGAAGTACAAAAAATGTGTACGCCTGACCGTGTGGTCTGGTGTGACGGTTCGAAAAAAGAATATGACAGTCTGATGGCCGAAATGGTGGCCAGCGGCATGGCGATCAAGCTGAACGAGAAGAAACGTCCGAACAGTTTCGCCTTTAATTCCGATCCGTCCGACGTGGCGCGCGTTGAAAATCGCACCTACATCGCTTCCGTAAAGAAAGAAGATGCCGGTCCGACCAACAACTGGATTGATCCGGTTGAGCTCAAGAAGACGATGACTGCTCTTTATAAAGGCTGCATGAAGGGCCGTACAATGTACGTCATCCCGTTCTCCATGGGCCCGATTGGTTCGCCGATCGCCAAAATCGGTGTTGAGATCTCTGACAGCCCGTACGTGGTCGTCAACATGCACATTATGGCCCGCGTCAGCACCAAGGTGCTCGACGTTCTCGGCGAAAACGGCGAGTTCATTCCGTGTCTGCACTCGGTTGGCGCTCCGCTCGAGCCCGGCCAGAAAGACAGCCGCTGGCCCTGCGCTCCGATCGAAAAGAAATACATCGCGCACTTTCCGGAAGAAAACCTCATCTGGTCCTTCGGTTCCGGTTACGGCGGAAACGCGCTGCTCGGTAAAAAATGTCTGGCGCTACGTATTGCTTCCAACATGGCCCGCCACGAAGGCTGGATGGCTGAGCACATGCTCATCCTGCGCTTCACCAATCCGCAAGGTAAGAAGTTCCA